>JBJXGS010000227.1:0-3097 GCA_046160545.1 Burkholderiales bacterium | reverse complement strand
AATTCCAGACGCTCATCACGCGCTACGCCCTGGGGCGAGATGTGGACCCGGCCGGTGTTCGATGACTGCCAGCGCCGGCTGCTGGTGCTGGCGATGCTGGCTTCGTTGAAGAGCTGGGAGGAGTTCGGCTGCACGCCCGCGCCGGCCTCGCGCGCGAGTTGTCGGATACCGATCTGAAGGAAATGCTGATGCTGGTGGCGATCTACGCCGGGGTGCCGGTGGCCAACACCGCCTTCGCCCAGGCGCGCAGGCTGATCGAGGAGGCGGGGCGCCAGGAGCACCAAATGTAACCGATCTGGTTACATTGGCGCGCCATCCGCCTGCACACATCGCGCCGCATTTCGCGTCGGGACGATCTTCTTCAACGCGCTCGCTGCGCCGCTCGTTGACTGCAATGGGGTTTTTTGCACTTGCCAAGGCGCGGTGCTGCGCAACCGTGGTTCGCGCGAAGGTTGGGAAGGGGAGCTGAACACCCCGCACTGGGCCCGACAGGGGCGCGAGCGTCAGCGCCCCTTCCAATCGGGCTTGCGTTTTTCGGCAAACGCCTTTGGCCCCTCGATCGCATCGTCGTTTGCTTGGTGGCGCGCACGCTTGTCGGCGAGCACGCTGTAGAGGGCGGTTTTGAAGCGGGTTCGTAAGTGCTGGCAGGGGGGCTTGCCTGACTGGCGATGTCCAAGTGAGGAGCAAAAAGCGCCGTATACGGCATAATCATGGACAACAGCTAGTTAATATGCCATTATCGGCGTATGATATTGACCAGGGAGATTGGCGCTCAACTTCGCCAACGTCGTGAGCAGCAGACGCTGACCCAGGCTGAAATGGCGCGCGCGTCGGGTATTGCGTTGCGCACCTTGGTGCGGATGGAGGCTGGCGACCCGTCCGTAAAGATCGGCACTTACAGCCGTGCGGCGCGCGTGCTGGGCGCGAAAATCGCGGTCTTGCCTGCGGAGCGCCATCGCCCTACCCTGGACGAACTCGGCGCGCTCTACCCGGATGACGAGCAATCCGCGCCCGCCCCCGGTAAGGCGCGTGGATGATGGATCGCGTCAAGTCGCTGCACGTGTCAACGACGCAGGGATATGCGGGGGCGCTCCACAAGAATTCGCAGCATCTTTTTGCCTACGACGCGTCGGCCCTTATCCCGCCCAGGCCGAAACTGGAGATTTCGCTCACCATGCCGCTCAGGCCCGAGCCTTGGGCGACCACGCCACTGCTGCCCGCTTTCCAGACGTTTCTTCCGGAAGGCTTTCTGCGCGACCGGATCAGGCAGATGTTCGGCAAGACCATGCGGGTAGACGACATGGCGCTGCTAGCCTTGACGGGCAGCAACTCGATTGGGCGCATTCGGGTCGCAACAACCAGAGATGCCCCCGTAGTGCAAGGCGCCGTGGAGAGCCTCGCCGAGATTCTCGCCGACCATGGGACTCGCGATCTATTCGGGTATCTGTGCGACAAATACCTGATCTCGACCTCAATCGCAGGCGTGCAACCCAAAGTGGTGGTGCCAGTGCAAGCGCCAAAGCCACGGTCGGGCGAAAAGCCGGGGATTGGAGAGCGATCGACGTTGCGGGCGCGCCAGTTGATCGTGAAGACCAATGGCCAGGACTACCCGGATCTTGCGGAAAACGAATGTCACTGCCTTGCCATTGCCGCGCTTTGCGGCGATCTGCTTGAAGTGCCGCGGTTCTCGCTGTCGCAAGACCGGCGCAGACTCGCCATTGACCGGTTCGATCTCGACGACGAGGGGCGGTATCTCGGTTTTGAGGACATGGTTTCGCTGCAAGGCAAGGTGAACGACGACAAATATCGCGGGTCGTACGAGCAGGTGGCAGCAACGATCCGCAACAATTGCTCGCCCGGAGCATTGCAGCGTTCTCTCGAGCGGTTTTTCGCCTCCATTGTTCTTTCCGTGGTGCTACGCAACGGCGATGCCCATCTGAAGAATTTCGGCTTGCTTTACACCCACCCGGAAACAGACGATTGCAGATTGTCCCCGGTGTTCGACCAGGTCTGCACCACCGTTTACATCCCAAAGGACGTAATGGCGCTGAGTATGGCGAAATCCAAGGCATGGCCGGATCGAAAAACGCTTGAACAGTTCGGATCGGCGCACTGCTATGTCAGGAAACCGGGAGCAATCCTCGATCGAGTCATGGATGCGGCCATTGGATATCGGCCCATTGCCAAGGGCCCGGCATGGGCGCGCGTCAAGCAGGTTGTCGACGCTTCAGTAGGCTTGCTGGCCGCGGCAGGCGGTTCCGGCCGTAAGCAGTCCCGTCGCTAGCCGAAAGCAGGAAGAATCCATGGGCATGAGCGACCTCGCCGACCTCGATCCCGATGACCCGCTCACGCCCCTGCAGGCGGCCAGCTGCACCTACCGCATCGCGCTGGGGCCGTGTGCCGGACGGGCATGCCGGGGTGCGCTGCGGCACGCATCAGCGCAAAGCGCTCGAACGACTGTGCCGGTACATCACCCGCCCCGCGATCGCCAACGAGCGGCTCAAGGAAGATCCGGCGGGTAACGTCGTGCTGCAATTGAAGAGCCCCTGGCGCGACGGCACCACGCACCTCAGGATGACACCACTGGAATTCATGCAGCGCCTGGCGGCGCTGGTGCCGCGCCCGCGCCTGCACTTGACGCGCTTTCACGGGGTGCTCGCCCCCAACGCCGGGCTGCGTGCGGCGATCGTGCCGGGCCCGGCGCACAAACCCGGTGAACACGCCGAGGAGCACGCATACCCATCGGCGCGCATCGGCTGGGCGCGCCTGCTCGAGCGCGTCTTCGACATTGACCTGGAACACTGCCCGCAGTGTGGCGGTGCGTTCAGAATCATCGCCGCCATCGAGGCGCCGGCGGTGATCGTGAAGATCCTCACCCATCTGAGCCTGCCCGCCAGGGCCCCGCCGCGCGCGCCGGCCTGATCCCCGAAGGCAAGAACGGCTCAGCAACGGCGCTGAGGGTTGCGCACGGCCCACGCTTGCGCACCTGGAGTCAGCGTGCCTCGAAGTCAGGCAACTCGGGTCGATTCAGGGGGCGAATCGCCATTGAGAGCGGGGAATCTTCGCCAGAGACCGCGTGATTGACCGCCTCTCGGGA
>JBJXGS010000226.1:0-8737 GCA_046160545.1 Burkholderiales bacterium | reverse complement strand
CCTGGGAACTGCTGACCAGGACCTACGGGCTTGCGCCCGAGAAACTGTGGGTCACGGTCTATCACGAGGACGACGAGGCCTACGACATCTGGGCCAAGGAGATCGGCGTGCCGGCCGAGCGCATCGTACGTATCGGCGACAACAAGGGCGCGCGCTACGCCTCCGACAACTTCTGGCAGATGGCCGACACCGGCCCCTGCGGCCCGTGCAGCGAGATCTTCTACGACCACGGCCCCGGGGTTGCCGGCGGCCCGCCGGGTACGCCCGAGGCAGATGGTGACCGCTATATCGAGATCTGGAACCTGGTCTTCATGCAGTTCGACCGGCAGGCCGACGGCTCCATGCCACGGCTGCCCAAGCCCTGCGTGGATACCGGCATGGGGCTGGAGCGCATCGCGGCGGTCCTGCAGCACGTGCACAACAACTACGAGATCGACCTCTTTCGCGATTTGATCGCCGCGGCGGCGCGCGAGACCCTGGTCTCCGACCTGGCCTCGCCGTCGCTCAAGGTCATTGCCGACCACATCCGCGCCTGCTCGTTCCTGATCGTCGACGGTGTGATCCCGTCCAACGACGGGCGCGGTTATGTGCTCCGGCGCATCATCCGGCGCGCGCTGCGCCATGGGCACAAGCTGGGCCAGACAAGGCCTTTTTTCCACAAACTGGTCAAGGACCTCGTCTTGGTCATGGGCGGGGCTTATCCTGAGTTGACCGCAGCGGCCAAGCGGGTCGAAGACACCCTCCTGGCCGAGGAAGAGCGCTTCGCCGAGACGCTCGAGAACGGCATGAAGATCCTCGATGCCGCGCTTGCGCGCGAAGGCAACCTGCTCGACGGCGACACTGTCTTCACCCTCTACGACACCTTCGGTTTCCCGGTTGACCTGACCGCGGACGTCGCGCGCGAGCGCGGCAAGGCCATCGACATCGCGGGGTATGAGGCGGCGATGGACGCGCAGCGTCGCCAGGCGCGTGCCTCGTCCAAGTTCAAGGCGGTGCAGGGTGTCGACTACGCCGGCGAGAAGACGGCCTTCGACGGCTACGAGACCTTGAAAGTCGAGGGCGCCAAGGTTCTCGCGCTCTACGCCGGCGGCGCGCAGGTTGCTGAACTTGCCAGCGGCGAGGAGGGCATCGTCGTGCTCGACCGCACGCCCTTCTACGCCGAATCCGGCGGCCAGGTCGGCGACCGCGGCGAACTGGCCACGACCCACGGCACATTCGTGGTCGAGGACACGCAAAAAATCCAGTCCGAGGTCTTTGGGCACCACGGGCGGCTTGCAACCGGGCGTCTCGCGGTGGGCGATATGCTTGCCGCACAGGTCGACGCGACCGCGCGCTCGCGCGCCGCCTGGAACCATTCGGCCACGCACCTGATGCACGCGGCCTTGCGCCATGTGCTGGGCGACCATGTCTCGCAAAAGGGCTCGCTGGTCGACGCCACGAAGACGCGCTTTGACTTTGCGCACGGCAAGCCGGTGACCGAGCATGAAGTCGCCGCGATCGAGCGTCTGGTCAACGCCGAGATCCAGGCCAATCACGCGGTGTCGGCGCGCATCATGAAGCATGCCGATGCGATCCAGGCCGGCGCGATGGCGCTTTTTGGCGAGAAGTACGGCGACGAGGTGCGCGTCATAGGCATGGGCGAGTTCTCGACCGAACTGTGCGGTGGCACGCATGTGGCACGCACCGGTGACATCGGCTTTTTCAAGATCACGGCCGAAACCGGCGTGGCCGCGGGAGTGCGCCGCGTCGAGGCTGTCACCGGCCCCGGCGCGCTCGATTACGTGCAGGCGCAGGAAGCGCGCATCGCCGAGGCCGCTGCCGCATTCAAGGCCCCGGCCGCCGAATTGCCGGCCAAGATCGCGCAGATGCAGGAGCATGTGCGCACGCTCGAGAAGGAGCTGGCGCGCGTCAAGAGCAGGATGGCATCCAGCCAGGGCGACGACCTGGCCGACAAGGCCGTCGACGTGAAGGGCATCAAGGTCCTGGCCGCCGCGCTCGAGGGCGCGGACGTCAAGGCGCTGCGCGAGACGCTCGACAAGTTGAAGGACAAGTTGAAGACCGCGGCCATCGTGCTGGCCAGCACGGTTGATGGCAAGGTGTCGCTCATCGCCGGGGTCACGGCCGATGCGACCGGGCGTGTCAAGGCGGGCGAACTCGTGAACTTCGTCGCCGCGCAGGTCGGCGGCAAGGGTGGCGGGCGACCCGACATGGCGCAGGCCGGGGGTACTGACCCGGCCGCGCTGCCGGGCGCGTTGGCCGGTGTGGTGGGCTGGGTCCAGAGCAAGGTGTGAATGTGTTCGAGATGAAGCTCCGCGTGATATTGGCCGCTCTTGTTGTGGCGGCTGCGGGAACAAGTGTGCAGGCACAGGTGATCGAAGCCACGACTGCCAGCGGCGAGAAAGTGCGCCTTCTTCCCGACGGTCGCTGGGAATATGTCGATGGCGCCAAGGCCGCGCAGCAGAAGGGCGAGCGCGCCGCCGAGGCCAAGCGCCAGGACGAAGCGCGCCAAGCCGAACTGCGCCGCGAGCGCGGCGCGCAGGGCGGTGGACTTCTGGGCCTCGGACGCACGATCTACGAGGGCGACCGCGATTACAACCGCGGCTCGCTCAATCCCAAGCTGAGGTAGCCACGATGCCCAAGTCCGGGATCGGTGTGACGAGCATGTGGCGAATTGGCGCCCTGGCGGTCATCCTGGTCGCGGCGAGCCTCGCGGCGCCGCGCGCAAACGCGCAACAGATCAGCGTCATGTCCGCCGGCGCCGCCAAGGAGGCGGTGTTGCCCCTGACCGAGGCCTTCGCAAAGCGCACCAAGGCAGAGGTCGCGATCGACTTCGGCACCATGGGCCTGATCCAGGACAAGCTCAAGAAGGGCGAGACGCCCGACGTGCTGATCCTGAGCGAAGAGGTCGCCGCCGCGTTGGCCGCAGCCGGCACGATCCGGCGCGAGACGATACGCCCGCTGACCCGCGTGGGCATCGGCGTGGCTGTTGCCACGCAGGCACCATCGCCCGACATCTCCAATGCCGATGCCTTTCGCCGCACGCTGCTGGCGGCCACGTCCATCGTGATGATCGACCCGGCGCGCGGTACCAGCGGCAAGCACCTGGTCGAGGTCTACGCGCGGCTGGGCATCACCGACGCCTTGAAGCCCAAAATGCGCTACGGTCCCGGCGGCTACATCGTCGAGCCGGTCGGGCGCGGCGAGGTCGAGCTGGGCCTGCACCAGATCAGCGAGATCCTGCCTGTCAAAGGCGTCAAACTGGTCGGCCCGCTGCCGCCGGAGTTGCAGAAATGGACGACCTATGTGGCTGCCATCACCCCTTCCAGCAAGGTTGGTGAGGTCGCCGCTGCGCTGATCGACGACCTGGCCTCGCCGCAGGCGCGGGCGACCTATCTTTCCAAGGGCTTTGTGCTTGCCGAGTAGGCGCGCCTAGGCATGGGCAGCGCCCCGGCGCGCGGCGATTTCGCGCCGGTCCTCATCTGCGCCTTCACCTACGCTTTCGCGGTGGTGTGCGCGCGCATCGCCTTCGAGGAAGGCAACAACGTCTCCTCGGTCGTGCTGCTGCGCTGCGTCTTCGCAGCGCTCGCCATCGGTGCCTCGCTCCTGCTGCGGCCGCCACCGGGCTTGCTCGCTGCCGGCGAGCGGCGTTTCATCCTGGCGCTGGGCGTCGTATTCGCGATCAACGTCTACTCGTTCTACAAGTCGGTCGAGATCCTGCGCGTCCCGCTGGCGATCCTGGTCTTCTATTGCTACCCGCTGCTGACCGTTGCGTTCTCGGCCATTGCGGGACTGGAGCGCGTCAACGCCGCGATCATCGCCTGCGGGGTCGTCACCCTGGCCGGGCTGGCGCTGGCGACCGGCGCGGCGCCAGAGGTTCCCGACCCGCTGGGCGTGGCGCTGGCACTGGCGGCCGGAGCGTCGATCGCCCTCATTCTGGTCGTGACGACGCGGCGGCTCGGGCACGTCGACGCGCGCCAACGTACCTTCTGGTTCCTGCTGTCAACATCGGCATTGCTCGCCGCGGGACTCGTACTGGTCGGGGGCTTCGCCTGGCCCGCGACCGCGCGCGGCGCCTGGGCAGTCGCAGGCGTGTGCGTCTTCTACGCCATCGGCGTGGTCATGCTCTTTACCTCGGCCACGCGCATCGGCCCGGCGCGCACGGCGACGATCATGAGCCTGGAACCGGTGATCGCGATTGCGCTGTCGACGGTGCTGCTTGGGCAGGGATTGACTTTGGTGCAGCTGGCCGGGGGGATGCTCGTCATTGCGGGGGTGACGGCGGCGCAGTGGGTGCGAAGGCCTGCCTGAGCGAACGGACAGTCGTCCTCGAGGCTTGCACGCCTTGGGTTTCTTGAGATAACCGCACGTCATTCGTGTTGCCTGACGCGTCTCATCATCTAAACGGGTGATGCGCGCTCCGCGCGCCAATGCCATCCTCCGCTCCGTTTCGAGTTTTTTGGCGGAGCATTGCATGGATTCATTCGCAGCGACCCTCTCCGGGGGGACATCTGACGACCAGTCGGGCGACAAGGAGGCGGCCGCGCCTGACCCACTCACCGGCAACAATCGCGAGTTCCGCGACCCCGTTGGGGCGGGCCTCATCGAACGCACGGCGCGCTTTCACGCCTGGCAACAGGCCCGTCAGCACGCCGGATATTGGCCCTACAGCCGCGCCCTGCGCGACGCGCCGGCCAGCACCACCCGCATTGCCGACTGCCGCGGTCGGGCAGCGGCGGGAGTGAATTTCGCTTCGCAGGACTACCTGTCGCTGGCTACCAGTGCGGAGCTGCAGCATGCCGCGATTGAGGCTATCGAGCGCTTTGGGGTGCACAGCGCCGGTTCGGCGGCGGTGTTGGGCAACACCACGCATTCGCTGGCGCTGGAGGAAGAGCTTGGCGACTTTTTGCGCATGCCGCATGTGACCCTGTTTCCGACCGGGTGGGCGGCGGGTTATGGGGTCAGCCGCGGACTGGTGCGCCGCGACGACTACATCGTCATGGACGCGCTGGCGCACAGTTGCCTGGCCGAAGGCGCCTTTGCCTCCACGCCCAAGGTATCTACCTTCCGCCACCTGGACCATGACCATGCGTGCACGCTCCTGGCGCGCATTCGTCGCCACGACACGACCAACGCGATCATGGTCATCACCGAGGGACTGTTCTCGATGGACTCCGACAGCCCGGATATCCCGGCGCTGGCGGCGGTGTGCCGCGAATTCAATGCAAGCCTTGTGGTGGACGTGGCGCACGACCTGGGTGCGCTGGGACCCGGTGGCAGCGGGGTGCTGGGCATGCAGGGCATGCTGGGCGAGGCGGACCTCGTCATGGGCAGCTTTTCCAAGACCTTTGCATCCAACGGTGGTTTCGTCGCGTGCCGGGAGGCGAGCGTCAAGCAGTTCCTCAAGATCTTCAGTCCACCGCAGACCTTTTCCAACGCCTTGTCGCCGGCGCAGGCGGCCGTGGTGCGACGCGCGCTCGCCATCGTGCGCAGCCCCGAGGGGGCGCGCCTGCGCGGATGCCTCATGCGCAACATAGAGTCCCTGCGCGTGGAGCTGACCGAGGTGGGCCTGACGCCCATCGGGGTGCCATCGCCCATCGTCCCCGTGCTGATCGGGCGCGAGGATCGCGCGCGTGTCACTGCCTCGCTACTGCCGGACCTGGGGGTGCTGGCCAACCTGGCCGAGTTTCCGGCGGTGCCGGAGAACCAGGCGCGCTTGCGCCTGCAGGTGATGGCCGGACACTCCGCCGATGAGGCGCGCGCCGCCGCGCGCGGCATCGCGACAGCCGTCGAGCAGGCCAGCCAGGCTTGTCCGTGAACAGTTGCGCGGACCTGGGCGGCATGCCGCTGCTGTTGGAGCGTATGTTTGCGCGCAGCGCGCCATTGCATATCTGGCGCGGTCGGGACGCAGTCGAAACGATTCCGGCCGACCTTCTGCTGGCGCACGCACAGGCAACGGCGCGACGCCTGGCCCATCTGGGCATCGCGCCCGGTAGCCTCGTGGCGCTGGGTTTCCCTGCACGCGCCGAGTTTGTATCGACGCTCCTGGGAACCTGGCTGTGCGGTGCGACCGCGGTCGTGCTGTCGCCGGCCGCACTGGCCGACGGCGGTGCCGGTGCGAGCATGCAACTGGGCGCGGTCGCCGCAGCCTACCCGCACCGTCTGCTGCTGCACGATCGAGTGGACGCACCTTGGTCTGCCGCGATAGGTGCAAAAGCAATCAGTCTGGAGCATTTGGCCGGGTTACCGGAGGCATGCAGCGCGCGGCCGGAATCCGCGCGTGCGGCCGCTGCGGCCTTGCTGCAGTTCACCTCCGGTAGTACCGGTGCTCCCAAGGCCGTACCGCTCGATTTTGCGATGCTGGCTGCCAACTGTCGGGCCATCGCCGAGCGCGCGGCCATCGGCAGCACCGACCACATCGTCTCCTGGCTGCCGCTCAATCACGACATGGGAATGGTCGCGATCACCATGGCGTTGTGGTCCGATGCCACTCTGACGCTGCTGCCGACCGATACGTTCTCCGCCAACCCCGTAGCTTGGCTGGAAGCGGTGTCCGCGCAACGCGGCACGCTTTCGCCCAACCCGGTGTTTGCGTACGGCCTGCTGGCGCGCTTCGGTCCGCGACTGCAGCGCCTGGGCGTGGACCTTTCTTCGCTGCGCTATGCGTGGGCTGGCGCCGAGCCGGTTTTTCCGGGTGTGTTGTCCGCTTTCGCTAGCGCGCTTGCCCCCTGCGGTCTGCGCGAAACCGCGTTGCAGCCGGCCTACGGAATGGCCGAGGCCGTGGTGGCCGTGACCGGCGGGCGTGCCGGCGAGCCGTACCGGGTGCTGCAGGTAGACGGCATGCTCTTTCGCCGCGACGGTCGCGTGCGCGCGGTTGCGCCGGGCAGCGACGGCGCGCTCGCTTTTGTATCCAACGGTGCACCTTTGGACGGAGTGCGCGTGCGCGTGATCGACGAGGCCGGAACTCCGCTGCCGGACGGCTGCGAGGGCGAGATCCTGGTCGCCGGCCCGAACGTCGCCACAGGCTATCTGCCGCTCCAGGAGGGGGAGCGCTTCGCCGGCGGCTGGTTCCGGACCGGCGACCTGGGCTTTCTTTACGACCGCGAGCTCTACGTGAGCGGGCGCCGCAAGGACCTGCTGATCCGCGGCGGAGTCAAGGTCGGCGCACGCCATGTCGAGAGCTGTGCCGAGGCCGTTCTCGGATTGCGCGCCGGGCAGGTGGGCGCATTTTCGTACATGGATCACGCCGCCGGTCGCGAGGAGATCGTGCTCGTGGTCGGCCGTGCGATCGCCGGCGAAGAGGCCCGCCAGGCGCGCCTGGACGTCGCGCGTGCGGTCGCAAATGGCTCTGGTCTGCAGGCCGACCGCATCGAATTCGTCAACAGCGCCCGCCTGCCGCGCACCACCAGCGGAAAACTGATGCGCGGCCTGCTGCGCGATCTGTGGGCACAAGGCCGGCTCACCGGCACCACCAAGGAGGAAGTGCATGAACCCGTTGTTTGAGCGCATCGTCGAAGCCATCCGCGCCGAGGCCGAGGCCGGCGTGCTGCCGGGACACCTGCGCGACATGGCGTTGACCGCCGAGACCCGCCTGGCGGAGCTTGGCATCGACTCGCTGGGGCGGATGAGCCTCCTCACCACGCTCATGGACCTGACTGATCGCTATTTTGCCGACGGCACCTTCCAGGATCACCATACCCTGGCGGAGATCGCGGCGATCGCGGCGGCGCCTCGCTAGGCGCCGTCCGATGCAGCGCGATCCCGGAGCGACTGCGGGTGGGCTGCCGGAGGAGTCGTTCGCAATGCCGCAGGCGTCTTGCGAACTCGCACCGCCGGTGTCTGGGGGTTCGGCGCCAGACACGCTGGGCAAGGCGCCGCCGAGTCGGCGCGAACTGCGCGCCGCACTCGCGCCATTCGCTGCCAAGTCGACGCCCATCGCGCTGGCGTGGACGGCGCTCGACCTCGTGCTGTTTGCGGCCGGCCTGGCCGCGATCGCCGCGCCGACGCCGGTGTTGCTGAAACTGGCTCTGGCGCCAGCGCTGGCCATCGTGATCGCGCGCCTGTTCATCATCGGCCACGACGCCTGCCATCAGTCGCTGACCGGGCATCGCGCGCTGAACCGCGTCCTCGGCCGCGCGGTCTTCCTGCCGTCCCTCACGCCCTACAGCCTGTGGGAGGTGGGCCACAACCTCGCCCACCACGGATTTTCCAACCTGCGCGGCAAGGACAGCGTGTGGGTGCCCTTCTCGCCGGAGGAGTACGCCCGGCTATCGCCGGCGCGCAGGCTGCTGGAGCGCCTGTATCGCGGGGGCTATGGCCACGGGCTGTACTACCTGGTCGAGCTGTGGTGGAAGAAGCTCTACTTCCCGAGCGCCGCGCAGATCGGCGCGCAGCGGCCGGTGTTCGTGCGCGACGGGCTGCTGGTGACCGCGTTCGCTTTGCTCTGGGTGGGTGGCCTTGCGACCGCCGCGCAGTTCACCGGCCAGTCGGCGCTGCTGCTGGTGGCGCTGGGCTTCGCACTGCCCTTTGCGCTATGGAACGCGCTGATGGGATTTGTCATCTACCTACACCACACCGACCCGCAGGTCGCCTGGTACGACAACGCCGAGGAATGGGCCGCCAACCAGCCCTACCTCACCACCACCATCCACGCCGAGGTGCCGATCATCGGCGGGTGGCTCTTGCACAACATCATGCACCACCCGGCGCATCACCTGGATATGGGGATTCCGTTTTATCG
>JBJXGS010000225.1:0-4368 GCA_046160545.1 Burkholderiales bacterium | reverse complement strand
CCTACAAGGTCGAGCCCTACGTGATGGCGGCCGACGTCTATGCGCTGGCGCCGCATGTCGGGCGCGGCGGCTGGACCTGGTACACGGGCTCGGCCGGCTGGATGCTCAGGCTCTATGTCGAGTCGCTACTCGGATTTTCGCGCACCGGCAACCTGCTGCGCTTCGCGCCCTGCTGGCACCCGGGCTGGAGCGAATTCACGTTGCGCTACCGCTTCCACGAAACCATGTACCGCATCGTCGTGCGGCCGGGTTCGGCTGCGGTCGTCATGGTCGACGGCATCGCGCAGCCAGGCTCGGCCGTCACCCTGGTCGACGACCGGCGCGAACATGCAGTCGAGGTCTCGATCGTCGCAGGCACTGCTTCCGCGACCGCGTTCACGCCCGGGTGAGCGTGAGCAGGATGTCGGCGTACCACGCCGCATTGAGCCCGAGCGCCTCGTCGACCTCGCGGTCACGCCCGCCCTCGTCGAGACGTGCCGAGTGCACGCCCAGGAGCAGCCAGGGAAGGTCGCCACGCGCGGCGTCGTCTGCCCCCGCACCACCCGCCGCACGCATGACCACCGGTGCGCCGCTGGTGCCGCGATGCGTGCGCGCGTCGGTCAGGAAGTAGCCCTGGCCGCGAAAGCGCAACCCGAAGGACGAGGCGACTATGCCCTGGCGCACCACCGGCATGTGGTGCAGGGTGTCGTGAAAGCCGAGCGGGAATCCCACCACCAGGAGCGAGCTGCCGATCTCGATTGACTCTTCCGGCGCCGGCAGGTGCGCCGGCGTGAACGCGCGGTAGGTCGCGGTCTTCGGCAGCGCGTCGCGCTCCAGTTCGATGGCGGCCACGTCGATCTCGCCGGCCGTGTCTTCCCCCTGTCGCCACAGGCTCTTGCGTTCACGGTACAGCGGGATCGAGAAACCGGTGGAGCGTCCGGCGTCCTCGGCGTCGGTGTGCAGCTCGATCTCGATGCGGTCAGGATGGTGCTTGCTCGGCGCGTCAACCATGACATGCCGGCTGGTGACCAGGAAAAGCCTGTCGTCGCGCTCGAAGAAGAAGCCCGTCGCGTTGGTGAGCCCGCGCGTACCGGCGAAGGTGAGGATGCGGGCGCTGGTAAGGAGAAGGGGTTCGATCATCGGGACACCGTTGTCGAACCCGTCGTCGGCGCCGCGCGAGTGCGGGCAGCCGGCGCATGGCGCGCACGTCGAGCGGGCAAGGGGACACTCTACCGCATCGACGCGTGGAGCAAGCGGCCTACTTGCCAGGTGCCAGGGGCTTCAAACTCCCGCAATCCGCACTGACCCATTTGCTGGTGGACTGCATGGTCATGGTCTCGGGCTTGCCGGCGCGCGTCTGCGTCACCTTCATGTTCATGGCGTAGGACTCGCTGCTGTCAAACACGATCGTGCCCTCGCCGGTGGAGGGAGGATTGTTGCAGGTGAATTTGGTGGTGATGGTGTTGCCCTTGCGCGGCGACCAGTCCATCTTGCAGTCGCCGCCCTGGCCTGCCGGTGGTTGGCCGCGCTCCGCCATTTCCTTCGAAATGCAGACACGCATGGAGTTGCCGCCGGCCGCCATCGACACACCCTGCTTGGCCATCATGGCCTCGACCATCTTGCGCTGTTCCGGCGGCAGCGCCGCGAGTTCGCGCTGCGCTTTGGCCTGCGCGGCCGCCACGTCCTTGCCGCCCGCCTGCCCCTGCATGGCTTGCGTCATCTCCCACAGGCCGGGCTTGATGTTCTGCGCGTCGGCAGCGGCGCACACCAACAGTCCGGCACTTGCCATGATCACGAAAATCCTGTTCGTCGCCATCGGGTGCTCCCTGTTCGCGTTGACCCGCCGCCAATTTATCCCTGAGTGGCGCAGGCCGTCAATTGAACGCCAAGCTTGTGCGGCGCGGCTCTGGCTTCCCTGGGGAAGGCGCCCTGCCATGGGGTCGCGCCGTGATATGGTTCGAGTCATGCGAAATGTCCGTCGAGCCTCGATGATTCAGCCGTACCGCCTGTCAGCGGCGGTTGCGCTCGGCCTTGTTCTGGCCTGTGCCGGCGCACTGCATGCGCAGGACTATCCGAATCGCACGGTGCGCGTGATCGTGCCGTTTTCGCCCGGCGGCGCGGTCGACGGGCCGACCCGCGCTATTGCGCATGAGCTCGGCAAACGCCTCGGGCAGCAGGTGGTGGTCGAGAACCGCCCGGGCGCCGGCGCCACCATCGGCGCCGAAGCAGTGGCCAAGGCGCCTGCCGATGGCTACACACTCTTGCTGGCGTCGCAAACCATCGCCATTTCCGCCACGCTGTATTCGAAACTTGCTTTCAATGCCCTCGAGGATTTCGCGCCGATCGCATTGCTCGGGCGTGAACCAGGGGTGCTGGTGGTGCATCCGGCGTTTCCCGCCAGGACCGTGGCCGAGTTGATCGCCCATGTGAAACAGAACCCCGGTCGCGTCGACTATGCTTCATCCGGCAACGGCAGCGGCCAGCACCTGTTCGCGGCGCTTTTCAACAGCATGGCCGGCATTCGCATGAACCACGTGCCCTATCGCGGCAGCGGCCAGGCCACCACCGATGTGATTGCAGGCGTCGTGCCGCTGTCGTTTCCCGGCCTGTCCTCGATGCTCGCGCATATACGCAACGGCAAGCTGCGCCCGTTGGCGGTCACCGGTGTGCGGCGCTCGCCGCAGCTGCCCGAGGTGCCGACGCTCGACGAGGCAGGTGTCAGGGGATACTCGGCCTATGTGTGGATGGGATTGATGGCGCCCAGGAACACACCTCCCGCGGTGGTGGCGCGCCTGAATCGCGAACTGCTGCAAGCGCTTAACGCGCCCGAGGTCAAGACCTATTTCGACAACGCGGCGATCGAGGCGGTGGGTTCGACGCCGGCCGAATTCGCCAGTTTCTTTCGCGAAGAAAAGGAGCGCTGGGCCGTGATCATCCGCGAAACCGGCGCCAAGATCGATTGATGACAACAACAAGGACAATGCGGTGAACACAGGCAATGCGGCAAGTGGCGCGGTGACCGGCGTCGAACACTGGACCACCAAGGGCGCGGACGTCAGGCTCTTCATGTGGGAAAAATTCTTGGACTCGCCCGCGGGCAAGCCGGCGGTGCTGTTCGTGCACGGCTCGTCGATGGCTTCCACCCCGACCTTCGACCTGACCGTGCCGGGGCGACCCGACTCGTCGGTGATGGACTGGTTCGCGCAGCGCGGTTTTGTCTGCTGGTGTGTCGACATGGAAGGCTACGGCCGCTCGAGCAAGACGCGCGACATTTTTTGCGACATCTCGAATGGTGCCGACGACCTGGTGGCGGCCACCGACTACATCGCCGCAACCCGCGGCGTGCAATCCTTCCTCACCTACGGCATTTCGTCAGGCGCGTTGCGGGCGGCCCTGTTCGCCCAGCGCCATCCCGAGCGGGTCGCGCGTCTGGCGCTGGATGCCTTCGTCTGGACCGGTGCCGGCGCGCCCACTCTGGAACAGCGACGCAAGAAGCTGCCCGAATTCATGGCCAGGAAGCGTCGGCCGATCGACCGCGCCTTTGTTTATTCGATCTTCGAGCGCGATCATCCGGATTGCGCCGAAAGACGCGTGGTCGACGCCTTCGCCGACGCCATCCTGGCACTCGACGACTCGATGCCCAACGGCACCTACATCGACATGTGTTCCAGGCTGCCGGTATGCGATCCGCGAAAGATCACGGTGCCGACCGCGGTGCTGCGCGGGCAGTTCGACGGCATCGCCGCCGAGGAGGACCTGATCGATTTCTACAGGCGACTGCCCAATCCGGACAAGCAGTTCATCATGCTCTCCGGCATTTCGCACGCCAGTTTTCAGCAAAAGAACTACAGGATGGTGTACGCGATCCTGCGTGCGTTTTTCACCCAGCCGGCACCGGAGTATGTGAGCGCCGGGCACTGACATCCCGACGCGAGCGCGACGCCGCTTCGTTCGGCCACCACACAGGGGAGTCAGGCATGCAACGGCAAGTCATACACACCGACCGCGTGCCGCCGGCGCGTGTTCCGCTGTCGCAGGCGATCAAGGCGGGGGGCTGGGTGTTCGCCTCGGGTCAACTGGGGATGGACCCGCGCAGCGGGCGCCTGATCGAGGGCGGCATCGGTCCCGAGACGCGCCAGGTCTGCGAGAACCTGAAAGCGGTGCTGGAGGCAGCCGGGTCTTCGCTGGCGCAGGTGGCCAAGGTCACCATCTACCTGGCCGACCTGGGCGAACTGATGGCGATGAACCAGGTCTTCAGCGAATACTTTCCCCAAGACCCGCCGGCACGCACCACCTTTCAGGCAGCCGGCCTTATCGGTGGCGCGCGCGTCGAGATCGAGGCGATCGCGGTGGGTTGAAACCGGCGCAAGCGCCCGCCTGCACCCTCCC
>JBJXGS010000224.1:0-74155 GCA_046160545.1 Burkholderiales bacterium | reverse complement strand
AACCTGATTGACGCGCCGACTGCGCGACCTTAATCTCGCGTCCGCGTTTCACGTTTCACGCAATTCACCCGCAAGGCATCACGCCATCCCGGGATGGCCCGTGTGACGGACAGCGCTCTGTCAGACCACCCGCGCCGTTGGCCGCCCGGCCAGCGACGCGATCAAGAAAATTCACCGAAGGAGAAGCCCATGACGGTTTCCGTCTCCATGACGGTCAACGGCAAGCCCGTGTCGGCGTCGATCGACCCGCGCACGCTGTTGGTCCAGTTCATCCGTGAAAACCTGCAGCTGACCGGCACCCATGTCGGCTGCGACACCGCTCAGTGCGGGGCGTGCACCATCCACATGAACGGGCGTGCGGTCAAGGCCTGCTCGATGCTCGCGGTGCAGGCCGCGGGGGCCAACATCACCACCATCGAGGGCTTGCCCGGGCGTGACGGGAAGATGCATCCCATGCAGGAGGCGTTCCGCGATTGCCACGGGCTGCAGTGCGGCTTTTGCACCACCGGCATGGTGATGGCCGCCTGCCAGCTCCTCGCCGACAATCCCAAGCCTAGCGAAGCGCAAATCCGCGCGGGGCTGGACGGCAATATCTGCCGTTGCACCGGGTACCACAACATCGTGCGCGCGGTCGCCCAGGCCGCCGCCCAAATGTAGGAAGGACGATCCCATGACCGACATGTCCATGAGCCCGATCGGCAAACCGCTCTTGCGGCGCGAGGACCAGCGCTTCCTGACCGGCGCCGGGCAGTACACCGACGACATCACGCTGCACGGCCAGACCGCCGGCGTGTTCCTGCGTTCGCCGCACGCGCACGCCCGCATCCGCTCCATCAAGCTCGACCGCGCGCGCCAGGCCCCTGGCGTGGTGGCGATCTTCACCGGTGCCGACCTGGCCGAAGCCAAGGTCGGCGGGCTGCCCTGCGGCTGGCTGATCAACAACAAGGACGGCTCGCCCATGAAGGAGCCGCCGCACCCGGCGCTGGCGCAGGGCAAGGTGCGCTACGTTGGCGACCAGGTCGCCCTGGTGGTGGCCGAGAATGCCTGGCAGGCGCGCGACGCCTGCGAACTCATCGAGGTCGACTACGAGGTGCTGCCGGCGGTAGCCGATACCGCAACTGCCGCCGGCGCGGCATCGCTGGTGCACGACGACGTGCCCGGCAACGTCTGCTACGACTGGGGTCATGGCGACAAGGCCGCCGTCGACGCCGCCTTCGGCGGCGCCGCACACGTTACCAAGCTTTCCTTCATCAACAATCGCCTGGTGCCCAACGCGATGGAGCCGCGCGCCGCCATCGCCTCCTACACCAAGCATGATGACAGCTACACGCTGCACGTGGCCAACCAGAACCCGCACGTCGAGCGCCTGCTCATGTGCGCCTTCGTGCTGGGACTGCCGGAATCCAAGGTGCGCGTCATCGCGCCTGATGTGGGTGGCGGCTTCGGCTCGAAGATCTTCCTCTACGCCGAGGATGTGGCTCTGGTGTGGGCTTCCAAGCGTGTCGGCCGGCCGATCAAGTGGACCGCCGAGCGCAGCGAATCCTTCCTCTCCGATGCCCACGGTCGCGATCACGTGACGACCGCCGAGATGGCCATGGACCGGGACGGCAACTTCCTCGCCTTGCGGGTCGCAACCACGGCCAACATGGGGGCCTACCTCTCGACCTTCGCCTCCTGCGTGCCGACCATTCTTTACGCGACGCTCCTGTCGGGCCAGTACAAGACCCCGGCGGTCTACGCCGAGGTCAAGGCCGTCTTCACCAACACCGCGCCGGTCGACGCCTATCGCGGCGCCGGACGCCCCGAGGCGACCTACCTGGTCGAGCGCATCGTCGAGCAGTGCGCGCGCGAAATGAAGATCGACCCGGTGGAGATCCGCCGGCGCAACTTCATCAAGACTTTCCCCTACGCCACCCCGGTCGGTCTGACCTATGACGTGGGCGATTACGACGCCACGCTCACCAAGGCGATCAAGCTGGCCGATGTGGCGGGCTTCCCGGCGCGCAAGGCCGCTTCGGCTGCCAAGGGCAAGAAGCGCGGCCTGGGCTACTCCTGCTACATCGAGGCCTGCGGCATCGCGCCCTCCAACGTGGCCGGTGCCCTGGGCGCACGGGCCGGCCTGTTTGAGGCCGGTGAGATCCGCGTGCACCCGACCGGGACCGTCACGGTCTTTACCGGATCGCACAGCCACGGCCAGGGGCACGAAACCACCTTTGCTCAGGTCGTCGCCGCCAAGCTGGGCATTCCGGTCGAGAACGTCGAGATCGTGCACGGCGACACCGGGCGCGTCCTCTTCGGCATGGGCACCTACGGCAGCCGCTCGCTCGCTGTCGGCGGTACCGCGATCGTCAAGGCGGTCGACAAGGTCATCGCCAAGGGCAAGAAGATCGCCGCGCATCTGCTCGAAGCGTCGGACACCGACATCGTCTTCGAGAACGGCGAATTCAAGGTGGCCGGCACCGACAAGAAGGTGCCATGGGGTTCGGTGACGCTCACGGCCTACGTCCCGCACAACTATCCGCTGGACAAGCTGGAGCCGGGCCTGAACGAAAACGCGTTCTACGACCCTGCCAACTTCACCTTCCCGGCCGGCTCGTACGTGTGCGAGGTCGAGGTCGATCCCCGCACCGGACAGGTCGAGATCTGTTCGTTCACCGCGGTCGACGACTTCGGCAATATCGTCAACCCGATGATCGTCGAGGGACAGGTGCACGGTGGCATCGCCCAGGGCATCGGCCAGGCGCTCCTGGAGAACTGCGTCTATGACAAGGAGACCGGGCAGCTGCTCTCCGGCTCGTACATGGACTACGCCATGCCGCGTGCCGACGACCTGCCGAGCTTCAAGGTCGACACCTGCGTCACGCCCTGCTCGCACAATCCGCTGGGAGTCAAGGGCTGCGGCGAGGCCGGCGCCATCGGCGCCCCGCCTGCCCTCATCAACGCGATCACCGATGCGCTGGGTGTGCGCGACCTGCCCATGCCCGCCACGCCGGAGACGGTCTGGCGCATCGCGCAGGGCAGCGTGTAACCGACAAGGAGACAACATGTACGCATTCACTTATCAGAATCCGTCGACCAGCGCAGCCGCCATCGCCGCTGCCAAGGGCGAAGCCAAGTACCTGGCGGGTGGCCAGAGCCTGGTGCAGGCCATGAAACTGCGCCTGGCGCAGCCCGGCACCCTGGTTGACTTGAATGGCATCGCCGAATTGAAGGGCATCAGCGTCGCCGGTGGCAAGGTGATCATCGGCGCGATGGCGCGGCATTCGGAAGTGGCACGCTCCGCCGACGTGCGCCGTGCCATCCCGGCGCTGGCGGAACTGGCTGGCGGCATTGGTGATGCCATGGTGAGAAATCAGGGCACCCTGGGCGGGTCGCTGGCCAATGCCGATCCGGCGGCCTGTTACCCGTCGGCGGTGCTGGCCCTTGGAGCAACGGTGCGCGCCAACCAGCGCGTGATCGCCGGTGACGGCTTCTTCACCGGTCTTTTCGAGACCGCGCTGGCGCCAGGGGAACTCATCACCTCGGTCGAGTTTCCGGTCCCGGAACGCGCGGCCTACGTGAAAATGAAGCAGCCCGCCTCGCGCTTTGCCTTGGTCGGGGTGTTCGTCGCCAAGTTCGGCGCCAGCGTGCGAGTCGGGGTGACCGGTGCCAAGGCACACGCGTTTCGCTGCACCGAGCTCGAGGCGGCGCTCTCGGCCAACTTCACGCCGGCAGCTGCGGCCGCGGTCAAGCTTTCCGCAGCCGGCATGAATAGCGACCTGCACGGCTCGGCCGAATACCGCGCCGCGATGGTGGTCGAGATGGCAGGGCGCGCGGTGGCCAAGGCGCTGGGCTAAACTCCCCGACTTCCCGTCATCAGGCGGGAATCCGGCGCGTTAATGCGCATCGGGTTCCCGCCTTTTTATTGCCGCAAAGGAGCGTGCATCATCGACGCCATCGCGCAACTCAAGGAGCAACTGGCCGCCCAGGACTATGTCTGCGACGACCGCCTGGCCACCGTGCTGCACCTGGCGCGGGTCATGCAGCGCCCGCTGTTTCTGGAAGGCGAGGCCGGGGTCGGCAAGACCGAGCTTGCCAAGGTGCTGGCCAATCTCGAAGGCACGCCGCTGATCCGCCTGCAGTGCTATGAGGGGCTGGGGGTCGCCGAAGCCGCCTACGAGTGGAACGCGGCACGCCAGTTGATGGAAATCCGCATGGCCGAAGCGGCGCATGCGACCGACCGCGCCGCGCTGGCGCGCGACCTGTACCGCCGCGAGATGCTCATCGAGCGCCCGCTGCTCAAGGCGCTCACCCAGCCGAAGTCACCGGTACTCCTGATCGACGAACTCGACCGTGCCGACGAACCCTTCGAAGCCTATCTGCTGGAGATCCTGGCCGAATACCAGATCACCGTTCCCGAACTGGGCACCATCCGCGCAGAGCACCCGCCGCGCGTGATCATCACTTCGAACCGCACGCGCGAGATCCGCGACGCGTTGAAACGCCGCTGCCTGTATCACTGGGTCGAGTTTCCCGATGTGCACCGCGAGCTGGAGATCGTGCGTCGCAAGGCGCCCGGCGCGGCCGAGGCGCTCTCGCGCCAGGCGGTCGAGTTCGTGCAGCGCATGCGCCGAGTCGAACTCTTCAAGTTGCCGGGCGTGGCCGAAACCATCGACTGGGTCAACGCACTGACCGCACTGAATGTGCTGGCGCTGGACCCGGACTCGGTGCGCGACACCCTGGGCGTGCTGCTCAAGTACCAGGAGGATGTCGAGCTCGTCATGCAAGGCGAGGGTGCGCGCATCATCGACGAGTTGCGCGCGGCAGCGATCCTGCGCTGAGCGACGACCGATGACACAGGGCCGGCTGGCCGAGAACGTCACCCACTTCGCGCGGGTGCTGCGTGCCGCCGGACTGCCGGTTGGCCCGGACCGTGTGGTGACTGCGCTGCACGCGATCGAAGCTGCCGGGCTGGACGACCGTGTGCGCGTGCACGCAGCGTTGTCAGCGGTGCTGATCGACCGGCACGAGCACCAGGCCGTCTTCGACGCCGCCTTTGCGGCCTTCTGGCGCGACCCCAAGCTCTTCGAGCGTCTCATGTATCTGACCCTGCCCAAGATCCAGGGGCGCGGATCCATGGAACGCGAAAAGCGCTCGCAACGCATCGCCGATGCACTGGCCGGCACGCAGCAGCCGGCTCCGCCCAAGTCGGCACCACCGCCGGCCGAGGAGAAGATCGACATCGACACGGTGCTCACCTTCTCGGATCGCGAACGCCTGCAGAAAGCCG
Organism: Burkholderiales bacterium; assembly: GCA_046160545.1. GTDB lineage: Bacteria > Pseudomonadota > Gammaproteobacteria > Burkholderiales > JAEUOS01 > JAEUOS01. The sequence continues at coordinate 68,886 of JBJXGS010000224.1, read as the reverse complement.
ACTTCGAGTCCATGAGCGCGGAGGAATTCGCGCTGGCCAAGAAGCTTGCCGAACGGACCCCGCTGCCGATCCCGCCGCTTGTCACGCGGCGCTTCGAATCATCGCCGCGCGGCGCTCTTGACCTGCGCGCGATGGCCCGCCACGGTGCGCGCGACCCGTTCGCGGGGCAACTCGCCTGGCGCCGCCGCGCGCGCCGCGACGCTCCGCTCACGGTGCTGATCGATGTGTCGGGTTCGATGCAGCGCTACTCGCGCCTGTTCCTGCACTGGGTGCACGCGCTGACCCGCGCGCGCGCCAACGTCGCGGTCTTCACCATGGGCACGCGCCTGACCTCGATCACGCGCTGCCTGAAGCACCGCGACGCCGACGCCGCCATCGACGCGGCCAATGCGGTGGTCAAGGACTGGAACGGCGGCACGCGGCTCACCACCTGCCTGGCCGAATTCAACCGCGTGCACGCGCGCCGGGTACTGACCGGCAACGCCGCCGTGCTGCTGCTTACCGACGGGCTGGAGCGCGACGAGAACGGCGCGCTTGCCGAAGAAGCCGCGCGTCTGGCGCGCATGGCGCGGCGCATCGTCTGGCTGAACCCGCTCTTGCGCTACGACGGCTTCGAGCCGCGCGCCGCCGGCATACGCGCGATCCTGCCGCATGTCGCGGCCTTCCTGCCGGCGCATAATCTGGAGTCGCTCAAGGACCTGGGCCGTGCATTGGCCGGGTCGCCGAACCGTGACCGACGCGCCGCAAGACACATGCGATCCGGTTCCACCAGCTGAACCACGCGGCAGGGCCTGCCCGACACTGCGCCAACTCCTTCCCTCACCTTCCGCTCCGCTCCAGCCATGGCCACCCTCACCGAACAAGAAGTCGCCCACTATCAGCTCGAAGGCTACGTGGTTCCGCGCTTTCGCCTGCCCAAGGAGCGCATGCAGGGCCTGGTGGCGGCGCTCGACAAGTTGATCGCCGACAACCCTGGCGTGCGTCCGGAAAAGCTGGTCAGCGCCCATGTGGAACGCAAACCCGGGCAGGGAGTCAACGGCGATGGCAAGAACGATGAAGGCGTCCAGGGCAACAAGATCTTTCTCGATCTGGCGATGGACCCGGACATCCTCGACCTGGTCGAAGCGGCAATCGGTCCGGACATCATCCTGTGGGGCGCGCACATGTTCTGCAAGCCGGCTCGCGAGGGGTACGAAACCCCCTGGCATCAGGATGGCCACTACTGGCCGATGCGCCCGCTTGCCACTTGTACCGTATGGGTCGCGCTCGAGGAGTCCGTGCTCGATAACGGCTGCCTGAAGGTCATTCCGCGTTCTCACGCCGCGCGCACCACGCACGCCCATCTGCGCGAAGACCGCGATGACCTGACGCTCACCATGCGGACCCGCGACGACCTTTTCGACCCGGCCAGCGAAGTGGCGCTGGAGCTCGAGCCCGGGCAGATGTCGATGCACGACGTCTTCCTGATCCACGGCGCTGCGAAGAACACTTCCGGCAAACGGCGCACCGGGCTTGCCCTGCGCTACATGCCGGGTACCTCGGTGTTCGAGCGCAACATCAGCCTTGGCGGCACCGGTGTCTCAACGGCCTTTGCAACCCGGCCGCTATGGTTGCTGCGCGGTCAGGACCGTACCGGGCGCAATGACTTCAAGGTCGGGCACTGGGCGTAAGGTGCGGCGCGCAACGGGCCCGCGGCCATCAGGCCCGCGTGCGGTCGCGGCGTAGCCATTGCGAAATCAGCACCAGGATCACCAGCGCCAGACCGATGCCGTGCGATACGGCGCCGGGGTAGATCAGCGCAACTCCTGCCGCCAGCAGCGTCATCCGCTCATAGCCCGGACAGCGCTTGAACAGCCACCCCTGGAAGCAGCCCGCCAGTGCCAGGATGCCGGTCGCGGTCGTAAAGGTGATCTGGGCGATCGAGGTCCAATCAGCGCCCGCAAGGGTCTTGAACGAACCCGTGAGGAGGAGACCCGTGCCTGACGGGTCGAGGACGAAGACGAAGGGCACCAGGAACGCCGGCAGGGTGTATTTCCAGCACTGCAGGGTGGTCTTGTACGGGTCGCCGCCGGTGATCGCGGCGGCGGCGAAGGGCGACAGCGCCGTCGGCGGCGAGACCTCCGACAACACCGCGTAATAGAAGATGAACATGTGCGCCGCGAATTCCGGCACCTTGAGTGCGATCAGCGCCGGCGCCGCGATCACCGCGCAGATGATGTAGCTGGCTGTCACCGGCACCGCCAGGCCAACGATCCAGACGATGAGCGCGGTGTAGAGAGCGGTGAGCAGGAGCGAATTGCCAGCGTAGGCGAGCACGATGGAGCTGAACTTGAGTCCAAGGCCGGTCAGTGTCACCACGCCCACGATCAGTCCGGCGCCGGCGCAGGTGGCCGCTACGTTGAGCACCGCGCGCGAACCGTTGTCCAGTGCCTTGAAGAAGGCCGAGCCGAAAAAGCCCCGGACGAAGGATTCGCGCCCGCGCAGGAAGTCATGCGAAAACATCGCGCAATCGCGGTGCAGAAAGCTGGTGGCAAACGACACCACGGTGGCCCAGAAAACCGAGAGTTCCGGCGAGAAACCCATCAGCATGAAGCCGACGATGGACACCAGCGAGAAAAAGTGGAACCAGTACTTGCGCGTCAGACTTAAGGCCGATTCCACCTTCTCGAACACCGCGTCCTTCATGCCAAGCTTGCGGGTGTCGATCTCGACCATGACGAACAGCGTCAGGTAGTACAGGCAGGTGGGAATCACCGCCATGAGCAGGACATCGAGGTACGAGATCTTGAGGAACTCGGCGATCAAAAACGCCGCCGCACCCAGCACCGGCGGCGAAATGATCGCGCCCAGGCCGCCGGCGGCCAGGAGCCCGCCTGCCTCGTTCTTGCCATAGCCGACCTTGGCAAGCATGGGTGCGGCGACCGCGCCAAGCGTCACCGTGGTGGCCACCCCGGAACCGGAGGGCCCGCCCAAGAGGAACGACGCCACCGTCACCGTGCGCCCGGCGCCGGTTGGCTTGCCGCCCATGGCGGCGAAGGAAAAGTCGATGAAAAACTTGCCGGCGCCCGAAAACTGCAGGAAGGCACCATAGATGGTGAAGAGGATGATGAGCGTCGAAGACACCTGGATCGCGGTGCCGTAGATGCCCTCCAGCGTCATGTACATGTGCCCGACCATGCGCGGCAACTCGTAGCCCTTGTGCGTCCAGGGCGCCGGCAGATATTGGCCGAAGAACGCGTACAACAGGAAGCAGAGGGTCACAAACGGCATGATCCAGCCGGTGGTGCGCCGCATCGCCTCGAGCACCAACAGCGTCAGCGCGACGCCGAAGACGATATCCCAGTCGTTAGGGACGATCGAGCGGTCAAAAAAACCATCGCCGCCGACAATCAGGTAGCCGGCGGTGGCGAGGCCGGCCGCGGCAAGCGCCCAGTCCCACCACATGACGCGGTGCCGGTAGCGCCGCGCCACGGGGAAAATGAGGAAGGTCAGGAACAACACCAGGGCGACGTGGATCGAGCGCAGGTGCTCGGGACGCACGATCGCGTAGGCAGTGTAGAGGTGGAACACCGACATGCCGATCGCGACCGTGGTGACAAAGGCCGCCAGCCAACCCGTGAGCTTGTTCTGCGCGCCCTCTTCGCGCTCGATCATCTCCTCGGCGCGCGCGAGAGCCTCGCTGCTGACCTCGGCTGCGGGCTGATGCAGCCTGACGGCGTCGTCGCTCATCGCTTCCCCCGTCGCATCGGGAACCTGGACGTCGGCAATCCGCCGGAATGGTGGCGGGGCATCCGGGGATCGATCACGTCACTTGATCTTGACGCCCCTTTCGGCGAGGTACTTGATCGCGCCGGGATGCCAGGGAATCGACGAGGCCTCGGACTTCTGGTTCTCGAGCTTGATGTTGATCGCCTCGGCGTGCACCCTGACCAGGTCGATGACATTCTCGAACAGCGCCTTGGTGATCGCGTAGGCGGTCTTGTCGTCCATGCTCTGGTGCACCGCCAGCAGGTTGGTGACAGTCGCTGCCTGGTTGTCGACGGTCATGCCCTTGTACATGCGCATCGGGATGACATCCTTGATGTAGATGTTGCCGTGCTTTTTCACCATCGCCGGTACGAGATGCGCGATGTCGATCATCTGGATCTTCACCCCCGGCGAATTGGCGAGGTCGGTCACCGCGCCTGTCGGCAAGCCGCCAACCCAGAAAAAGGCATCGATCTTGCGGTCCTTCAGGGCGTTGACCGACTCTGCGACACCCAGGCGCTCGCGCCGCATGTCCCGGTCCTTGTCGAGGCCGGCAGCCTCGATGACGCGAAAGCCGAACACTTCGGTGGCGCTACCGCCCGACCCGGTCGATACACGCTTGCCCTTGAGGTCCGTGATCTTGGTCACGCCGGTGCCCTCGATCGAGACCACATGCATGCGATTGGGGTAGAGCACCGCGAGTGCGCGCACCGGCACCGGCTTGCCGGCGAACTTGTCCTCGCCGCGAAGGGCGTCGATGGCTGCATCCGCCTGGGTGAAGGCGATGTAGGGCTTGCCGGTACCGATCAACTGCATGTTGGCCACCGAGCCGCCGGTCACCTCCGCAGTGGCAGTCATGCCGGGCACCTTTTTCGAAAGCATCGCGGCCAGGCCGCCGCCCAGCGGGTAGTAAACACCGCCAGTGCCGCCGGTGGCGATCGAAAGATTCTGCGCATGGGTCGCGCCAGCGAGCACGAGCAGGATCAGTCCCGCAAACCTGTAGCAGATCTTCATGATTCCTCCAGATCGGAAACCGGGGATATTACAGCGACTCCCCCCGCAATCCGCCGTCTCTACCGCCTCTGGCAGGCCCCTTCGGCTAGCGCACGGCCGCGCTTGCGGGGCCAGGTACGTCTGGCCGCCTGGCACGCGCAGCGCCGTCCGCGCCCAGGCGGGCGGCGCTCAGGTGCGCAGCGCCGGCAGCTTTTCGCCCTTGGCAACGAAGGTCAGCGCCAGCCCGTTGTTGCAGTAGCGCAGCCCGGTCGGCTTGGGCCCGTCGTCGAAGACATGACCATGATGGCCACCGCAGTGCGCGCAGTGGTACTCGGTGCGCGGAAAGATCAGCTTGAAGTCCTTCTTGGTTCCGACGGCGCCCTTGATGACATCGTAGAAGCTCGGCCAGCCGGTGCCGCTTTCGAACTTGGTCGCGCTGTCAAACAGCGGCAGGTTGCAGGCGTAGCAGATGAACGTGCCGGCCCGCTTCTCGCCATTGAGCGGGCTCGACCCCGGTGGTTCGGTGCCATCCTCGAAGAGGATGCGATAACGCTCCGGCGGCAGCAGTTTTTTCCATTCCGCGGGCGTTTTCTTGAGCCGAATGACGGCCGCCTTGTCCTGCGCAAATGCCGGCCAGGGTGCCAGGACACCAAGCCCGAACATGAATTCCCGACGCTGCATGCGAATCTCCTTATCCGGCGCCTGTCGCCGTCGATGCATGAATCTACGCGCTTTGCCTGACGACGGATGCCGCCTAGCCCGAAAACCCCACACTGCGCTTGTCGAAGGCGATCGCCTTGATCAGTACGTGGACTGCCGTGCCGGGCGCCAGTTGCAGTTCGAGCATCGCCTGACGCGAAATCCTGGCCGGGATCAGGACCTCACCCAGGCGCACGGCCACTTCCACGATCGCACCGCCGCGGTCGGAGATGGATGCCACCGTCCCGGGCAGGATGTTGCGGATGCTGATGCCCTCCGGGCGCTTGATGGCCAGCGCCACGTCGCGCGAGCGGATGCGCATGCGCACTTGCGTGCCCGGCGGCGCGTCCAGGCCGGGCGCGACCAGAAGACCGCCGGAAAAGCGAAACTGCGTCAGGAAATTTGCGCTGTCATGGGCAACCGCTTCGGCCTCGATGAGCGCACCGCCCTCGAAGCGCCCGGTGTGCGGGCGTAGCTCCGCGCGATTGAAGATGTCCATGACCGCCCCCTGGGCAAGCACGCTGCCGGCGTCCATCAGCACGACGTGATCGGCCAGGCGCGTCACCTCGGCCACCGAATGACTCACATAGATCACCGGCAGCTTCAGTTCGTCGCGCGCGCGCTCCACATGGCGCAGCACCTCCATGCGCCGCGGATTGTCCAGCGAGGCCAGCGGTTCGTCCATGAGGAGCACGCGCGGGTCGGCAAGGAGCGCACGACCGATGGCGACGCGCTGCTTTTCCCCGCCCGACAGGCCGGCCGGGCGGCGCTCAAGCAGGGCCTCCAGCCCCAGGAGCGCCACCACCGCATCCAGGCCGATACGCGCTCCGGCACGGTGGCCGTAGAGCAGGTTGGCGCGCACCGAAAGGTGCGGGAAAAGCAGCCCGTCCTGGAACACCACGCCGACGCGGCGCGCTTCCGGGGCCAGATCGATGCCGCGCGCTTTGTCGAACAGCACTTCGCCGTCGATGGCAATGCGGCCACGAGCCGGACGCAACAATCCGGTGATGGCATTGACCACGCTGGTCTTGCCCGCGCCGGAGCGGCCGAACAGCGCCACCACCGATGCGTCGGCCGCGAACTTCACCTCGAGTGTGAACGCGCCCAGGGTACGCGTGATGTCGAGCTCGATCCTCAAGCCACGGCTCCCGCAGCAGGCCCGCGCGAACGCCGCGTCAGCCACTCCGAGGCCGCCAGCGCGATCAGGGACAACAGCACCGACACCGCGCACAGGCGCAGGATCGCCGCCTCGCCGCCGGGCATCTGGGTCAGGTTGTAGATCGCCAGCGGCAGGGTCTGGGTCTCGCCCGGAATATTGGAGACGAAGGTGATGGTCGCGCCGAATTCGCCCAGGGCGCGCGCGAAAGCGAGCAATGCCCCGGTGATGATGCCGGGCAGCGCCAGCGGCAGGGTGATGCCTGCAAAGACCCGCCAGCGCCCGGCCCCAAGGGTGCGCGCGGCCGACTCGAGGCGCACGTCGATCGCCTCCAGGCTCAAACGCATGGCGCGTACCATGAGCGGGAATCCCATGACCGCCGCCGCGAGCGCCGCTCCGGTCCATCGAAACGCGAACACCAGCCCGAAAGTCTGTTCCAGGAACGCGCCCACTGGACCCTGGCGACCGAAACCAAGCAGCAGGAAATAACCGATCACCACCGGCGGCAACACCAGCGGCAGGTGAATCAGCGCGTCCAGCAGCGTCTTGCCCGGAAAGCGTGCGCGCGCCAGCAACAACGCGACCACCAGTGCCAGGGGCAGGCTGGCGATCACGCCGGCTGCGGCCACCTTGAGGCTAAGGGCAACCACCGCCCACTCTTCCGGAAGAAGCATGCGCGAAATTATCGCCGCTTGAGTCCGCCAACGGCGAACCCGCAGCTGGTGTGGCGCAGCAGGCTCACTCGGGCAGCGTGAACCCGTGCGCGCGCCAGACAGCCTGCGCCTCGCGCCCCGCCAGATATTCGACCAGGGCGCGCGCTGCCGGTGTGCCCGGCGCGATCACCGCCGCGGGGTAGACGATGGGCGCGTGCAGGCTGGCGGAAAACGTGTCGACGACGCGCACGCGCGGCTCGGCCCGTGCGTCGCTGGCATAGACAATGCCCAGCGGCGCCTCGCGGCGCGCCACCAGCATGAGCGCGGCACGCACGTTCTCGGAATTGGTGATCGCAGCGCTCAGGCCGTGCCACACCCCCAGGGCCTGCAGTGCACTTTTCGCGTAGCGCCCCGCCGGCACGATGTCCGGATTGGCGAGCGCGAGTCGCCCGCCTGCCAGCGCCGTGCCCAGGCCCATCCCCTTTTCTATGCGCAATTCCGACCCTGTTCCCGTCGGCGCGATCAGCACCAGGCGATTGGAGACCAGATTGCGCCTGGTCTCGGCGACGATGCGGCGGCGTGTCGCCAGGTATTCCATCCACTCGATGTCGGCCGAGATGAACACCTGCGCCGGCGCGCCCTGCTCGATCTGCCGGGCCAGCGTGCTGCTGCCGGCGTAGACCACGCGCGGCACCGACCCTGCCTTGGCGCCAAAGGTCCGTACCTGGGCGTCAAGTGCCTCGCGCAGGCTGGCGGCAGCGAAGACGGTCAGGCTCTCTGCACTGGCAGCCGCCGTGCAAGCGAGCGCAACGGCGAACCCGACTAAGCGAACCAGCATTTTCAAGTCGGGCCGCACCACGCCACCTCTACGGCAGCAAGCGCAACGTCACTCCGGCTGTACGCCAGCCTCGCGCAGGATGCGCGCGTACGAATCCTTCTGCTCGCGCACGAAGGCGCCCAACTGCTCCGGCGTGGAGGACCTCAGGAAGAAGGCCTGCTTCTCCGCGCCGGCTATGACCTCCGGACGCTGCATGGCGACGACGAACTCGCGATTCAGCCGCGTGATGACATCGCGCGGCGTGCCGGCCGGTGCGAACAATGCGGCCCATGAAACCATCGAAAACTGCGGCATTCCCGCCTCGGCGATCGTCGGCACATCCGGCATGGCCGGGCTGCGCGACGGCAGGGTCGTGACCAGCGCCTTGAGCCGGCCTTCGCGGGTATGCGCGCCACCTGTCGTGATGGTGGCGAACATGACCTGCACGCGATTGGCGACCAGGTCGATGACAGCGGCCGGCTCTCCCTTGTAGGGCACGTGGGTCATGCTGGTGCCGGCCAGCGCGTTCATTTGCGCGAACGAGACGATACCGGTGGTGTTGCCCGTCGCATAGTTGAGCTTGCCCGGATTGGCCTTGGCGTGAGCGATCATTTCCGGCAGGGTCTTGAACGGCGAGGCTGCGGAGGCAAACAGAAAAAAGGTATAGCGGCCGAGATCGGTGATCGGTGCGAAGTCCGCTACTGGGTCGTACGGCGGCTGCTTGCGCAGCGCCGGTACTGCAGCCATCGGGCTGTTGGTGGCGAAGAGCAGCGTGTGCCCGTCAGCCGGGGACTTGGCGACCTCGGCCGCCGCGATCGCCCCATCTGCGCCGGGTTTGTTGTCGATCACCAGACTCTGGCCGAGCGCCTGCGCAACCGCAGGAGTGATGACACGTGCTATCGCGTCGGTGGCGCTGCCGGCCGGGAAGGGCACGACAACGCGAATCGGCTTGCTCGGAAAGGGCTGCGCCAGTGCGGATACGCCCGCCAGGCTGAACGCAAGACCGGCAATGATGCGGAATGAACGATGGGACATGTAGGCCGGGACTCATCGGTTAAGGAGGCCCTCATTGTACGAGGCAGGCGGCGAGTAAGATTCCCGCGTGTCCTTCGTGCACGATTTCCTGCCATTTTTGCGCAGCATGCTGACCATTGCCGCCTGCGTCGTCCTGGGCCTGCCCCTGCTGCTCTACCTGGCGCAGGACAGCATGCTGTTCCATCCGCCGCCGGCGCCGCGCGCCGCATCGGTCGCCGCGGTACCCGGCATCGAGGCCGTGCGCGTCCCGGTCGCCGACCAGCTGACGCTCAACGGCTGGCTGGCGCGCCCGGCGGGCGCGGCAGCGCCCCTGCCGCTCATCATCTACTTCGGCGGCAACGCCGAGGAAGTCTCCTGGATGGCGGGCATGCAGCCGCGCCTGGCGGGTCACGCGATCCTTGCGGTCAACTACCGCGGCTACGCAGGCAACCCCGGCAACCCGGGCGAAACCGCATTCCTGGCCGACGCGCTAGCGATCTATGATTGGGCCGTCGCCCAGCCCGGCATCGATGCCCGGCGCGTCGTCGCCATGGGGCGCAGCCTGGGTAGCGCGGTCGCGGTCCACCTGGCCGCAGAGCGCCCCATCGCCCGTGTCGTGGCGATCACACCGTTGGACAGCGTCAGGAGCGTCGCATCTTCCATCTATCCCTTTGTCCCGGTGTCGCTGCTGCTCAAGCATCCGTTCGACGCCGGTGCCCGCGCCGCGCGCATCTCAGCGCCTCTGCTCGCGGTGGTGGCGGGCGCCGACCGGGTGATCCCGCCGCGCCACGCGCGTGCCCTCTTCGACACCTGGCGCGGTCCCAAGCGCTGGGTCGAGCTACCCGGCGCAGACCACAATGACGTGGACACGGCGACCGGCTTCTGGCCGGCCATCGCGGCTTTTCTGGCAGAGAAGGACTGAGAGCCCCGGTGCCGATCGGCCACGGCTGCGCGCCCGGGACCGGCCTAGAATCAGCGCTTTCCCGCCACAAGGGTTCGCCATGTTCCGTACGCTCTCGACACTGTGCCTCCTCATCGCCGCAACAGTCATGGGCGGCTGCGCGCCGCTCCTGACGCAAAGTCCCGGCAAGGGCTTGAGCCCGGTCAACGCCGTGTCCGAGGGCGAGGACCGGCACTTGATGCTGTTCGGCCACGACGTGGTCAGCTACTTCACAGAAAACACCCACCGCCGCGGATCGCCCACGATCAAGAGCGTCTACAAGGACGTGACCTTCCGCTTTTCCAAGCCCGAGCACAAGGCCATGTTCGACCGCGAGCCGGAGAAGTACATCCCGCAGTACGGCGGCTACTGCGCCAACGGCATCGTCTATGCGATTCCCTGGGGCGGCGATGCCGACAGCTGGCTGGTGCGCGACGGCAAGCTCTACATCTTCGGCGGCAAGGGCTCGCGCGACGGCTTCCTGCTGGATGTGCCGAAGAACATCGCGCTGGCCGACAAGTACTGGAAGGAAGAGGTCAACGGCTCCAATGCCTTCTTCAAGCGCACCTGGCGCACCACGCTGGGCAAGGTGCCGCACTACAAGACAGGCGCGCAGATTGCCGAGGAAGTCGCCCGCGCGAAGAAGTAGGGCCGCCCGCCTTATAAGTGGTACCGGAAACCTCCAGAGTGCGAGTTGCACCGCAACCAGCTCAGCGAACGTACCTGCAGGACAGGGTCTGGCTGCGCGCCAGCCCGTCGTCCTAAATGCGCCGCGCCTTGAAGCGATCGAGGACATGCTGATCAACCATGCGGCGATCGAGGTCTGCGTGGTGACCGACGCGAACCTCACGCAGTCGATCGCACTGGCTAAGTTGTTGCCCGACGCGATGGCCGCCGCCAAGGGCCGCCGCATCAGCAATGCATGCGTGGGGCAATACGAAGCCTGGATCGGGCAGCGCAGGGCGGTGGTGTGGGCAGAGAGCTGAACCCGTCCTTTCGGCCCAGCGGAGGCAGTGGCCCACGGCGAGGGATCGAGGCGCCTGATGACGGATGGCCGCCCGCGTCCCCGCCACCCGGGAACGGCGCCGAACCATGCTGCCATCGACCAGTGCAAGAAAGGTCGCACTGGTGAGCGTCGCAGATCTCAAGCAGCGCCTGGCGGCGATCCTCGCGGCAGACGCTGCCGGCTACTCGCGGCTGATGGCGGGCGACGACCGCGCGACGGTGGCCGCCCTGGACGGAGCGCGCGCGGTATTTCGTGCCCGCATCGAGTCGAACCAGGGGCGCGTCATCGACATGGCTGGCGACTCGGTGCTGGCGCTGTTCGAGACGGCTACCGGAGCGGTGTCGGCTGCCCTTGCGGTTCAGAAAGAGGTCAACGCCTTCGCCGAGGCTGTTCCCGAAGACCGCCGCATGCTTTTTCGCATCGGCGTGCACCTGGGCGATGTGATTGAGAAAGCCGACGGTACGGTGTACGGCGATGGCGTCAACATCGCCGCGCGCCTCGAGGGTCTGGCCGAGCCGGGCAGGGTCATGGTGTCCGAGTCGATCCGCACCGCGGTCCAGGGCAAGGTCGACGCCAGTTTCGACGACCGCGGCGAGCAGGTAGTCAAGAACATACCGTATCCGGTGCGCGCATTCGCGCTGCGCACGGCGGGGTGCGCCGAGTCCAGGCCCGCGGCTAGACCTGTGGAAATCGACCTTTCGCTGCCCGACAAGCCGTCGATCGCCGTACTCCCTTTCGCCAACATGTCGGGCGACCCCGAACAGGAATACTTCACCGACGGCATCAGCGAGGACATAATCACCGAGCTGTCGCGTTTTCGTTCGCTTTTCGTGATCGCGAGAAACAGCACCTTCACCTACAAGGGGCGCTCGGTCGATGTGCGCACGGTGGCAAGGGAACTCGGGGTGCGCTACGTTCTGGAAGGCAGCATCCGGCGCGCGGCCAACCGCGTCCGCGTGACCGCGCAGTTGATCGACGCGGCGACGGGCAATCATGTTTGGGCGGAAAAATACGACCGCGTGCTGGAGGACATCTTCGCGGTCCAGGAAGAGGTGACGCAGTCGATCGTCGCGGCGATTGCACCGCACGTCGAGTCGTCCGAGGCCGAGCGGGTGCACCGCGTGCGGCCGGGCAACCTGACTGCGCATGAGATGGCAATGCGCGGATGGTCGGTCGCGTGGGTTGCCTTCGGGACGACGGACCTGGCCGCATGTGACGAGGCCCTTCGCGTGGCGCGCGACGCGCTCGCCATCGACTCCCGGTGTAGCGCCGCATTGCGGGTGATCGCATTCGCCCAGTGGCTGCGCGTCTACTTCGACATTGCAGCTGTGGGCGGCATTGCAACCGACGAAGGTATCGATGCGGCGACGCGCGCGATCGAGATGGACGGCGGCGATCACGTCGGATATCTATGGCGCGGCCTGCATCTGTTCCTGAGCGGGCGACAGGACTTGGGGCTGGCGGACATTCGGCGCGCGCATGAGCTGAACCCGAACGATGCGTTTGCATTGGCATCCCTTGCGGTCTCGCCGGCAACCTACGACAATCCGCAGAAGGCCATCGAGTTCGCCACGCGCGCGATACGCCTTAGCCCGCGCGACCCGACGCGCGGTGTCCGCATCACCATGCTGGCATGGGCGTATTTCTATGCCGGGGAATTCGCCAGCGGGTCCGAGTGGGCACAGCGTGCAATCGGAGAAATGCCCGGCTTTCCGGCCCCGCACATATGCCTTGTGGTCAACCTGATCGGCATGGCCGAGTTCGCCCGCGCCCAAGCCGCTTTCCAGGTCGTGCAAGCGCTGGCGCCAAAGCTGGTGGCGGCGCGGCTTGCCGGTCAGTGGGTGTCGTCCGACCCGGCGTACCGACATAGGGCGACCACCTTCCTGCGCATTGCCGCCGGCCTCGAAGACCCGGGCGCGGCGGACGCGCTGCGATAGATCAACTCGCCATCTGCCCGGGTGCGCGCTCCTTGACGCGGCGGATGATGCGCAGGACCGGCGTGAGCAACCGGGAACGCGCCGCGACCACGTCCTTTGCAACCCCCTGGCACGGCGAGCGCAGCCACCAAGTCACAGCCGGCAATGCAGCGCCTCAGGGTTTGTAATTCGGAACGAACAACTGCTCGCCGCCGACCTTGAAGCCGGCGATGGTGGCCTGGCCTTCGGTGGAAATCAGCCAATCGATGAAGGCCTGGCCAAGCTCTCGCTTGACGTGCGCGTGCCGCGCCGGGTTGACCAGCATCACACCGTACTGGTTGAACAAGCGCGTGTCACCCTCGACGACGATGCCAAGCTCCGCGCGGTTCTTGAACGAGAGCCAGGTGCCGCGGTCGGCCAGGATGTAGGCGTTCATTGACGCTGCAGTATTGAGTGCTGGACCCATGCCCGATCCGGTCTCGCGGTACCACGGGCCCTTGACCTTGTCGATTTCGATGCCCGCTCCCGACCAGTAACGGACCTCGGCGGCATGTGTGCCACTCTTGTCGCCGCGCGAAACGAAAGGCGCTTTCGTCGCGGCGATGCGCCGCAGGCCTTCGAGAATGTCGCGCCCGGCACTGCGGGCAGGGTCGGCCTTGGGGCCGATCAGCACAAAATCGTTGTACATGACCTCGAAGCGCCTGGCAGCATGACCTTCGGCGACGAACTTCTCCTCGGCCGCACGGTCATGCACGAACACCACGTCGGCGTCGCCACGGCGCCCCATGTCGAGGGCCTGGCCACTGCCGACCGCCACCACGCGCACTTTGGTGCGGGTCTTTTTTTCGAACACGGGAAGCAGATGGCCGAAGAGGCCCGACTGTTCGGTCGAGGTCGTCGAGGCGAGCACGATGAAGCGCTCCTGGGCCAGCGTCGCCGCGCTCGCACAGGCGAGCACGCCAAAACACACCGCCACGGCAAGCCAGCGTAAGCACTCTCTCATGCAAGCTCGCCGTCGAGATACGCGCGCGCGGGGGCCGAAGCGGGCCTCGCGAAGAAATCAGCCGTACTCGCCTCCTCGACAATGCGCCCGTCATGAAGAAAGACGATGCGCTCGGCAAAGCGCTTGGCGATGCCACGATGGTGCGTGACCAGCACCACCGCCACCCTCGCCTGCGCGATCCCATTGATGATGGCCTCGACTGCGCGCACTGCTCCCGGATCGAGGCTCGCGGTCGGCTCATCGAGCAGCAGTACGTCCGGCTCGAGTGCCCAGGCACGGGCCAAGGCAACGCGCTGCTGTTCTCCGCCGGACAGCACGCGACCGGGCCGGTCGGCGAGCGCGGCCAGGCCGACGCGCGTCAAGGCCGCGAGCGAACGCTCGCGCCTTTCATCTGCCGACAAGGCGCGGTGCGCGGGGCTCACCGCGAGCCCGTAGGCAACGTTGTCCAGCGCCGAGCGCCTGAGCAGCACCGGGCGCTGGAAGACCATCGCAATGCGTGGCGGGCGCCCGGCGATCGGCGCCCATTCGACTCGCCCGGCGGTCGGGGGCAATAGACCATGCAGCACGCGCAGCAGGACGCTCTTGCCGGCGCCGTTGGCGCCGAGTACCGCGGTGCGGGCGCGCGGCAGAACCGCATCGACGCCATCGAGCGCGCGGTGCCCGCGTCCGGCGACCGTGATCGCTTCAAGCCGCACCATCGTGCCAGCCTCAGCCATGGCGGCGCACCGACCATTCGCGCATGCCGTAGGCAAAGGCGTTGAGCGTCAACACGATCGCAAGCAGGATGACGCCCAGGGCGAGCGCCAGCGGCAAATCGCCCTTGGATGTCTCCAGCGCAATAGCCGTGGTCATGACGCGTGTGACTCCGTCGATATTGCCGCCGACGATCATGACCGCGCCGACCTCGGCCATGGCGCGCCCGAGCCCGGCCAAGAACACGGTCACGAGCGAATAGCGCGTGTCCCACAGCAGGGTCAGCGCAGCGCGAGTCGTCGAGACGCCGAGCGAGCGCAATTGCTCCTCGTACTCGCGCCAGGCGTCCTCGATGACCTGGCGCGACAGGGCCGCGACGATGGGCGTGATGAGGACGAACTGCGCGATCACCATGGCCCCTGGCGTAAAGAGGAGTCCGACGCTTCCCAGCGGCCCGGCGCGCGAAAGAAGCAGATAGATCATGAGTCCCACGACGACGGGTGGCAGGCCCATTGCGGCGTTCAGGAGCACGATCAGCGCTCGCCGCCCGGGAAAGCGGCCGACTGCCACCGCCGCGCCGATCAAGCCCCCCGCGACCGCCGCCAGCGCCACCGCGGCCAGGCTGACCTTGAGCGAGAGGCCGATGATCGCGATCAGGCGCGCGTCGGCAGCGACCGCAAGCGCGGCCGCGTCGGCGAACGCGTCGAGGATCCATGACATGGCGGACTCAATCCTAGCGGTGAAGCGACGATCGCGTCGCCCGCGCTGGGCCGATTCTCCCGGGGTTCAGGTGCGCGCGACTACTCAATTTCGACCAATGCGTCGAGCGACAGATCGACCAGCGCCCCGCGTACCCGCCGCGGCGCATACACGGCCGATACCAGCGCCACATAGTCGCGCACCTGTGCCTCGTAGCCGGGCAACACATCCGGCCCCACGCGCGACTTGTAGTCAAGCACCCATACCTCATCGGCGAAGGCGACGATGCGGTCGATGCGCCTCGTGCGGCCGTCGGCGCCGACGATCTCGGCCTCGTTGCGCGCAACGGCGTTCGCATCTGCGCCGTAAAAGCGCTTGAGCGCAGGCGCAGCCAGGGTGGTGTGCGCCTTGGCTACGGCCTCTTTTGCGGCCGCAGGCGGCAGGCCGAAGCGCCGCGCCAGCAGTGGCGGATCTTCAAGGGTGGAACTCTCGGAGATGCGCTGCAGCACCCAATGGCGCAGCTTGCCGCGACGGATCTCCTCGGACTCCGGAGGAAGGCGTTCGCCGATGTGAATGCGCCTGAGCGGCGCCTGATCGTGCAGCAGGGTGACGGGAGCTACGGGCAGGTCGGCTTGCCGGGCCGCTGGCAGCGTCCCGAATGGGCTGCTGCGCTCTCCCGCAAGCGCTGCCTCGATACGCCGGTACCAGCTCCCATCATTCTGGCCGCGACCGGGTTCAACGCCGCTCACGAACATTGCCTGGCGGGCACGCGTCATGGTGACGTACAGGAGGTTCAGGTTCTCGACCGCATCCTCGCGCGCTTCCGCGTCGAAGATGGCCTCGCGGCCGGTTCCGGTGAGTTCCTCCTTGAAGACCGGCGAGAAGTGCGTGGGCTTCTGACCTTCCGGCGGCCAGTCGACCAGCATCCGATAGGTGCTGCTGCGCGCAAGCACTCGATGCGCATCCGCCAGCCAGACGATGGGGGCTTCCAGGCCCTTGGCGCCGTGTATGGTCATGATGCGCACCGCGCCGTCGGCCGCGGCGACGCCTTCGTCCGGCGCGTCGGTTGCATCCTCGCGGCGCCAGCGCGCGATCTCGCCGATGAAGCGCGTGAGGCTCGGGTAGCGTCCCGAATCGAGGTCGAGCGCGAGTTCGATCAACGCATGAAGATTGGCTGTCGCGCGCACCCCAAGGTGGGGCGGGGCTGCTGCGCGGTAACGGTCGAGGACGTCACCCTCGTGATAAATGCGATCGAGCAGGTCGTGCACTGGCAGGCGGTCGGCCAACTCCAGCCAATTTGAAAGCAGTTGCTGCGCGCGGGTCAGGGGTGAACCGGGCCCGCCGTCGCTGGCGCACAGTCGCTGCCACCAGGTGGGTTCGCCGCGTTCGGCCAACGCAATGAGGTCGGTGTCATCGAGCCCGAACAGCGGGCTCTTGAGCACGTGCGCAAGGGCGAGGTTGTCGCCGTCCTGGGCCAGGAAGCGCATCAGGGCCTCCAGGTCCTTCACCTCGATGGCTTCGAGCAATCCACCCAGGCGGGCGGTGAGGAAGGGAATGCCGGCCTCGCGCAGCGCGCGCTCGTATGCGGCCACGGGAGTACGGCTACGGACGAGAATCATCACGTCGCCATAGCCGGCCGGGCGCGGTCGACCGTCCTCGCCAATCACCTCCACACTGCCTGCCAGTTGCTTCAGGCGCGCTGCGATCGCCCGCCCCTCTTCGAGGCTGCGCGCATCGGCATCGTCGGGCGCCGGCACCGTCAGCGGGTCGCGCGGCGCGGCCGCGGCCTGGACTTCCGGGCGGTCGTACGGGATCAGCGGCACGCACTCAACCATGCCCGGTACGGAGGCACGCGCCGTGGTCTGCGGACGAAAATGGTTCCCCTCGCCTGCTGCGGCAAAAACAGCATTGATGATCTCGACGATCGGTCCTGCGTTGCGCTGCGTTTGATCGCGTTCGACCCTGAGGGCGCCGCGCTCCTCGCACAGCTGACGGGCCGCTGCCGCGAAGACGCGCGGATCGGCGCGCCGGAAGCGATAGATCGCCTGCCGCGGATCGCCGACCATGAAAACCGCCGGCGCGTCGGCGCAATCGCCATAGGCCTGAAGCCAGCCCGACAACGCGCGCCACTGCTGCGGATTCGTGTCCTGGAATTCGTCGAGCAGCACCTGCTGATAGCGCGCGTCCAGGCGCGCATGCAGGTAGGCCGCCGTCGCGTCGTCGGCCAGGAGCCGTGCCGCGCGGGTCTCGACATCGGTATGGTCCATGGTCCCGCGCGCGGCCTTGAAGGCCTGCAATTCGCCGATCAACGCGTCGCCGCAGCGATAGGTCGCAGTGCTGAGCCCGAGCAGGCGCCGGTTGGTCAGCTGCGCCTGCAGTGCGAGCAGTGCATCGGCGATCGCGACATGCTCGGAGAGAAGAAAGTCTGTTTCCGCGCCCAGCGCTTTGCGCAGTGTCTGTGAATCCTTGAACACGCGCCGGCCGCCCTCCTGGGTCAGGAACACGTGCTTGACCTCGTCGATGGCGGCAACCCCATCCGCCAGGCCGCGGTGTAGCGCAGCAAGGTTTCCCTTATCGGTCTTGGTGAGTGCTTCGCCCTTGCGCGCGAGAATGTGCGCATAGCGCTCCAGACGCTCGCGCCAGCCGGCGAACCAGTCGGAGGCCGGGTCACGTTCCGGCTCGACGGCGAGCGCTCGCCCGAGTTCCGCGCTCGCATGCAGCGCCGGGTCCGCCTGTCCCGCGGTGTAGGCCCACCACTCGGCACGCTGCGCCGCGAAGCGAAACAGGAGTTCGCGCGCATTGAATAGCCCCAATTCGCCCAGAAGCTGCTCGAAGGCGTTGGCCACGGGGCTTTCCGGCTCGCGCGCACAGCGCGCAGCCAGGCGCTGCCACGCGGCACGCACGGCACGACCGGCGTTGTCGTCGAGCACCTGGCCCCAGCGAGCATCACCGTCCCAGGCTGCCTTGAGCGGCTGCAGGCCGACCAGATGCGCGAACCAGCCGTGGAAGGTGTCGATGGTGGCGGGCGGCTGTGCACTGACCCAGGCCTCGTGCAGCGCCCGGGCGCGCGGCAGCGCTGCACGCGCCGCCGCTAGGTCGAGGCCGCGATCGACCAGAAACGCAAGCGCCTCATCGTCGCTCATCTCCAGAGCCAGTTGCGCAAGCCACAGGCTGACCCGTTCGCGCATTTCACCGGCGGCCTTGCGCGTGAAGGTGATAGCGAGGATCTCGCCGGGCGCAGTGCCGGCCAGAAGCGAGCGCACCATGCGCGAAGCGATGAGCCAGGTCTTGCCGCTGCCGGCGCAGGCCTCGACGACGGCCGAACGCGCCGGATCGAGCGCGTCGTGCCAGTCGTTTGCGGCGGACTCTTTCATGTCGCTCCGCCCGCGTAGTCGCGCCGGCACAGGCCGCGCATCTCGCAGGTCTCGCAGGTTCGCTCGGCGCCTTGCGCAGCCAGACGCGCGCCTCCGGCCACCGCCCCCAGAGCCGCGCCGAAGCGCGCTGCCTCGGTCTCGGCATGCGCGGCCGGCTCTCCATCCTTGGGCACCGGTTTGACATCGTCGTCGTCAAGCCCGATGTACATCGCTGCGTCTGCGTGACCGTAGAGCCAGGCGTAAAGGGACAACTGGATGTCTTCGCCGGGGACCTTGAGGGCGGCTGTGAGCGCACTGCGCCGGCGCGTCTTGTAGTCGAGGATCGCGACATGTTCCGCCCCGTCCGCAACGCTCACCATGACATCGACGCGGTCAAGACGCCCCTTGACGGCAACGCGGCCGCCGCCTGCCAGCGGAAGTTCGCGCTCGCGGCGCAGCTCCCCATCGCGGTAGCGCCATCCGGCAGCCTCCCACTCGAGCTGCCAGTCGAGATAGGCGGGGATGCGCGAGGCAAAGCGCAGCTTCCAGCCCAGCGACAAGTGATTGAACGCGATCGCATCGGCGAAGACGTCGTCGGCAATGGCGCGCAGCTCCGCCTCCAGCGACGCGCGATCCTTGCCGCTCAGGAGCGCATGGCGCGCGTGAAAACGATTCAGCGTCTCGTGCACCCATTGCCCGTAGTCACGCTTCTCGAGCTCCTCGCGCACGGCTTCGGGTTGGTCCAAAGCAAGCAGGTGGCGCGCGAAAAAGCGGTAGGGGCAGTCGATGAGGGATTGCAGCGCACTGACCGAAAGCACGGCGGGCAATAGTTGCGGCGCGCGCGGGGCTGCACTTGGCGTGCCGACCGATTCGATATGCGGCACCGGCAGCACGTGGCGACGCATGAGCCCGGTGCCGCAGGCAACCCGGTGCGCAGCATCGAGCAAAGCCCATGGCGCCGCGACCGGATTGGCCTCGCCGCGCTCGCCGTCGCGCCAGGTGACCGCGACGGCGCCATTGGCTGCGAGCAGGTGCAGGAGGTCGGCACGCAGCGCAGCGGCACGGGTTGCCGCGTCGGGCAGGCCCAGCGCGGCCGCCAGACCTGCGCCCAAAAAGAGCGGCGCGTCAGGCGGCCCGGGCAGGCGCACCGCATCAGCGCCGATCAGCACCACGCCGTCAAAGCGGCGCATGGCGAGCGACCTGAGGTCGGTCATGATGACGCTACTTTCGACCTGTGCATCGCGAAACGTCGCCTCTTCCAAGGCGCCTGCCACCCAGTCGCGCCATTCGGCAAAATCATGGCGTCCGGGCGCCGCGCGGGCGTCCTCGGACAGGGTCGCCAGCAATGCGGTGACCTCGGCGCCCGCAGCGTCCCGCCCAAGCCCGTGCGCCAGTCCGATGGATTCGAGTGACGCCGCCAGGCGGTCGGACCATGCAGCCAGATCGCGCGCGCTGCCACGCCCGGCATCAAGCTGTGCGGCAGCACGCTCCAGTGCGTCAAAGGCCTCGGAAACGGCAGCCTTGAGGGCGGCGGCCGGCTCGCTCATCGCCAGGGCGCGGCGCATCGATGGGAGGCCACCGGTCAGGTTGTGGCTGCGCACCAGCGCATCGACAGCAGCGGCCACGGACTTGCGCCGATCCTGCGCCATATCGGCGAACACAAAGGGCGAGCGCAGCAGGTCGATCAGGTCGGCTTGCGGAAAATCGCCGGACGCACAGTCCAGCCAGCGCATCAACGCGGTCGCCGCGCTGGTCGTCGACAGGCGCCAGCCGGCTTCGTCCGCCACCAGGATGCCCTCACGCTCGAGCAGCGCGCGCGCGCGCCGCGCCGCCAGGCGGTCGAGCGCGACCAGCGCGATCTCGCGCCGCCCGGCGCTGACCCAGTCGCGCACCAACGCAGCGACGGCATCGGCTTCGGCTTCCAGGCTGTCGGCGTGGATGAGTTGCGGCATGCCGGTCACAGCGATACCGCGCGCGCGCTCGGCCAGCGGGGCGACGGTCGGCGCGACGGCCTCGTCGCCCCCGCGGTTTGCCTCGCCCGTCCCCCACGCCGCATGTGCAAGCGCCAGGCGCGCCGCACCCCAGTCGGCGACGAGCAGGGTGACCGCGGCGCGGCGCGCGTAGCGCTCAAGGAAACCCGCCAACCGGGAAGGCAATGCGGTGTGCGGCCGGTGCTCGAGCACCCATAGCGGCGCACTGGCTTCCTCGGCAAGGCGAGCGACGCGCAATCGTTCGGCGAAGCCCGGATCCAGCGGCGCTTCCGGGGCGCCGGTGGTCATGGCGCGCCAGAGTTCGACAACCAGGCGCACCTCGAAGGAAGCGGCGTCGCCGGCGCGCCCCCTGTAGGCATCGCGCACCGCCTGACTCAGCGAGGCTACGCTCGCTTCGGTCGGTTCGACCCCCTGCATCAGGGTGTCGCAGGCGGCCAGCACTGCCCGCGCGACCTGCCAGAGGCCTTCGCCGCGCAGGCCCTCACGCGACTTCAGGACATCGAAGAGGCGCGCCAGGCGTTCGCGCGGTCGTTGCACCGCGCGTGGCAGGGGCACCGACGCCGCCCAGCTCTCCAGCGTGACGATGCGCGGGGCAAATAGGGCGGCCTGGCCGCGGCGCGCGGACTCGCGTCCGAAAGCAGCGCGCAGCCCCGGCGCCGCGCTTGCCGAAGGGACGAGCACAACATGGCCGGCCAAGGTGCCTGCGGGGGCGCGATCGAGAATCGCGGCCGCAAGCCTCTCGGGCCAATGGCCGTCGGCAGGCACCCGCACGACCGGTGCCGGCCAGTCGCGCGCACTTGAATCAATCGGATTCGCTCCCACCTGCCGATATTATCCAGAGCAGGGTCGGGAAGGGTTGCGAGTTGGGTTTGCTACACTTGCTGCCCGGGTCCTCGCTCCCAAACTTTGAAATTCTCCCCATTCTCTTCGGGGTCATTACGACAGGAAACTTAATGAGCGCCAACATCGCCCACGTCACCGACGCCAGCTTCGAAGCCGACGTTCTCAAGTCCGATGCCCCCGTGCTGGTCGATTACTGGGCCGAGTGGTGCGGACCCTGCAAGATGGTCGCTCCTGTACTCGAAGAACTGGCCAAGAGCTACGGCGACAAGCTCAAGATCGCCAAGATGGACGTCGATGCCAACCAGGAAGTGCCGGCCAAGCACAATATTCGCGGCATCCCAACGCTCATGCTATTCAAGGGTGGCCAGGTGGTAGCCACCAAGGTGGGCGCGATGTCCAAGTCGCAGCTGACCGCATTCATCGACAGCCACATCTAGCCGGCAGTACCGGTCGCAGCAGGTTCGCTGGCGGCTCAGTCCGGGCCACCAGCGAGATTGCCGCGCGCGAGCTGGCGGCGCCATGCGCCGAACCGCATGAAGCATATGGTCCGGCCCCTGGCCGCTCGCTGTTGCGTCGTGACAACAAATCCAGTGCTTCTCAGCCGAGGGGTTTGACACCCCGGCCCAGATGCGCCTAACCTCCTTCCCTCATACGCCGTCCGCGCCTTGAGAAAGGCCGCGCGAGCGTCCCGGAGCGGTTTCCCGCCCCGACGAAGATCTGCAGCATCTCCACCGCTTTTCGCGTTTCCTTCCCGCGTTTCATTTTCCCTGCGGCCGTCAAGAGCCGTTTCATGTCCGGTCGCTATCGGCCCCCCTCCCCATGCATTTTTCAGAACTCAAGAATTTCCACGTCACCCAGCTAGTCGAAATGGCCGTCGGCCTGGAGATCGACAATGCCAGCCGCATGCGCAAGCATGAGCTGATATTTGCGATCCTGAAGGCCAAGGCCAAGCGCGGCGAACCGATCTTCGGCGACGGAACCATGGAGTGCCTGCCGGACGGCTTCGGGTTCCTGCGTTCCCCCGACACCTCCTATCTGGCCGGCACCGACGACATCTACATCAGCCCGTCGCAGATCCGCCGCTTCAACCTGCACACCGGCGACACGGTCGAAGGCGAGATCCGCGTCCCCAAGGATGGCGAGCGCTACTTCGCGCTGGTGAAAGTCGATCGTGTCAACGGCGAACCGCCGGAGAACAGCAAGAACAAGATCCTCTTCGAGAACCTGACGCCTCTGTTTCCCGACAAGGTCATGCGCCTGGAGCGCGAAATCAAGGCCGAGGAGAACATCACCGGGCGCATCATCGACATCGTCGCTCCCATCGGCCGTGGCCAGCGCGGGCTGCTTGTGGCAAGCCCGAAGTCGGGCAAGACGGTGATGCTGCAGCATATCGCGCACGCGATCACCTCCAACCACCCGGACGTGACCTTGATCGTGCTCTTGATCGACGAGCGACCCGAAGAGGTCACCGACATGCAGCGCACCGTGCGCGGCGAGGTCGTGGCCTCGACCTTCGACGAACCGGCGGTGCGCCACGTGCAGGTGGCCGACATGGTCATCGAGAAGGCCAAGCGCCTGGTCGAGCACAAGAAAGACGTGGTCATCCTGCTCGACTCGATCACACGCTTAGCGCGCGCCTACAACACGGTTCAGCCTTCGTCCGGCAAGGTGCTCACCGGCGGCGTCGATGCCAACGCCCTGCAGAAGCCCAAGCGCTTTTTCGGCGCTGCGCGCAATGTCGAGGAGGGCGGGTCGCTGACCATCATCGCCACCGCGCTGATCGATACCGGCAGCCGCATGGACGACGTGATTTACGAGGAGTTCAAGGGCACCGGCAACATGGAGATCCACCTGGATCGACGCATGGCCGAGAAGCGCGTCTACCCCTCGATCATGATCAACAAGTCCGGCACGCGGCGCGAAGAGCTGCTGCTCGAACCAGCGATCCTGCAAAAGGTGTGGATCCTGCGCAAGTTCCTCTACAACATGGACGAGATCGAGGCCATGGAATTCATGATGGACAAGATGCGCGCGACCAAGAACAACGCCGAGTTCTTCGACTCGATGAAAAAGGGCTGAAGCCCAGGTCGGTCCCGCAGCGTCGCCGGCGCCGCAGCCTGCGGCGACCCGGGCTTAGGCTAAGCCACGGCTGGCGTGCGCCTTCCGACCAGGTATTGCGCGCCTTCGGCCCCGAAAGCCTCTTCGTGTACGCAGCCAGCGGCCATCGTGAAGATGTCGCCAGCGCGGCACACCTGGGTCCTGCCTTCGAAAGTCAGCCGCAGTTCGCCCTGGAGCACTATGGCTTGCACGTCGAAGGGGTGCGAGTGCGCCGCGTTCGTCTGGTGCGGCGGCTGGCTGCGCTCGGCGATGTCGCTGTAGCCATCGCGTTTGAGCGCGGCGGTAAAGGCTTCGAGGTCCATTGGCAATCCTTCCTGCAAAGGCAACGTGGAGCAGTTTAGCGCCATCAGCCGTCCGGGCGACTGATTTGCCCGAACCAGCGCCATGCCGGTATAATGGAAGGCTTTTCAACCAGTTGCGAAACCTTAGCTCTTGCCGGGAAGACCGCCGGCCGCAGGAGTCCGCGACACTCAAGGAAACATCATGAAGCAAGGCATTCACCCCGATTACAAGGACGTCGAGGTCACCTGTTCGTCCTGTGGCAACAAGTTCACCACCCGCTCCACTGTCGGCAAGCCGCTGGGGATCGAGGTGTGCTCCAACTGCCACCCCTTCTACACCGGCAAGCAGCGTATCGTCGATACCGCCGGCCGGGTCGAGAAATTCCGCCAGAAATACGCGGCCAAGAAGGCTGCCTGAAACCGCGCTTTCCGGCAACGCCAGGGCAGCTTCGGCTGCCCTTTTTGTTTGGCCGGATGGCCCTTGGGCGCCTGAAGCAAGCGTCGGTCGCGGGTAAGCTTCGCCCGTAGCGCCGCGCCCGGCCCCACCTGATGTCCACACAAGCCCCTCTGTCGCATCGCCGCGTTCCGGTCCCTTTGGCCTCGCCATGGTTCTGGGGCCTGGTCGTGCTCTACGTGCTCCTGGGTCTGGTCGGCCACGACCCCTGGAAAGGCGACGATGCAATCGGCTTCGGCATCGCCTGGAGCATGGCCAACGGCAACGCGGGCGACTGGCTGCTGCCCAACGTCGCGGGCCGGTTGGTCGCCGAGGAGGGTCCATTGGCCTTCTGGCTGGCGGCGCTATTCATCAAGGGATTGAGCGGCTTCATCGAGGCGCACGACGCGGCCCGCCTGGGAACAGCCATCTGGACATCGATCGCAGTCATCGCCGTGCACCGCACGGCGCGGCTCCTGGATGGCGAAGCCGCTGGACGCCTGGCGGTTCTGGCACTCCTGGCGACCCTGGGCCTTCTGGTGCGCTCGCATGAGATCGCGGCGGAACCGGCATTCCTGGCTGGTTGGGCGCTGGTGCTCTGGGCGCTCGCCTGCGGGCGAAATTTCGGCGCCAAGGGAGCGCTGCTCCTGACCCTGGGTCTGGCGATCTGTTACCTCTCGCGTGGCATGGCGCCGACCCGCGTAGTGCTCCTGACGATTCTGGTCGCATGGCTGGCCCTGCGGCGCGGCGAGAACTGGTCCGGAGGGATCGCCAGCGTGCGCGACGCCGCCTGGAAGATCGGCGCCTTCGTCGCCGCCCACCTGCTGTTCCTGGCCTGGGTTCTGCCGGCGACTGCAAACACCGGCTTTCACGACCTGTATCGCAATTGGGGGGCCGCTCAGTTCGGCTGGCCTGGCGTTGCCGCCTGGGCCTGGTATGCCAAGACCCTGGCCTGGTTCGCCTTTCCCGCCTGGCCCATTGCGCTCTGGTGGGTGCTGCACAAGCGTCCGGTGAAGCTTCTCGACGTGCACCCGGTGCCGCTGGTGCAAGCCCTGCCCGCGGCGGCGACCCTGTGCGTGCTGGCATCGCTGGCATGGTCACCGCAGGCAAACGAGTCGGTGCTCCTGCCGTTAACTGTACCCCTGGCAATCCTGATCGCGCCGGGACTCAAGTTCCTCAGGCGCGGCCTGGCTGCGCTGACCGACTGGTTCGGACGCCTCACCTTCACGCTGGCGGCCGCGCTGATCTGGCTGGGCTATCTCGCGCTACAGACCGGCACGCCCCCGCGCATCGCCGCCAACCTGGCGCGCCTCGAACCGGGATTCGTTGCAACCCTGCAGTGGCCGGCGCTGACCATCGCCGTCGTGGCGACCCTGGGCTGGTGCGTGGCGATCGCTCGCAGCGAACGCACGCCATTGCGCGGCATCGTGCACTGGTGCTATGGCGTCACGCTCGTCTGGCTGCTCCTCATGACGCTCTTCCTGCCGTGGGTGGACTACGGTCGCAGTTACCGCGGCGTGGCGACCGGCCTGCGGGTGGCCATGGGCGAAGCGCAGGCAGCGCGCCCCTGCGTCGGCACCCGAGGCCTCGGCCTGTCCGAGCGCGCTTCCTTCGCCTACTTCGCAAAATTGCGCTACGTCGCACCGGGCGCCACCTGCCCCTGGCTCCTGGTGCAGACAACGCGCGGATCAACCGCGCGTGACGAACCGGGACATCGCCTGGTCTGGGAGGGCAACCGCCCCGGCGACCGCAACGAACGCTTTCGACTCTATCGGAGAAACCCGTGAGCCAACTCACCGATTCCGCCGCCTGGCGGGCACTCGCCGCACACCGCGACGCTACGCGCAATGTCAGGGTGAGCGACCTGTTCGCCGCCAATTCGCAGCGCTTTGACGACTTTCGCGTCGAAGCGGCCGGATTGACTTTCGATTTCTCGCGCCATCGGGCCTCCAAGGAGACGCGCGGCCTGCTCTTGGCGCTCGCCGAAGCACGCGAGGTCGCCGGCTGGCGCGCGCGCATGTTCGCCGGCGAAGCCATCAACCACACCGAAGGCCGCGCCGTGCTGCACGTGGCCCTGCGCGGCGGGGGCACGAGCGCCGGCGCTGCGGCCCAGGTGCGCGAGGAAGCGCGCGCCACGCTCTCGCGCATGGGCGAGATCGCACGCGGCATCCGCTCCGGCGCCTGGCGCGGCGCCACCGGCGAGGCGATCACCGACATCGTGCACATCGGCATCGGCGGTTCGGACTTCGGCCCGCGCTTTCTGATGGACGCGCTGCGCGACCTGCGCGACGGCCCGCGCGTGCACTTCGTGGCCAACGTGGACCCCGATGACCTGGGTGACGCGCTCGCACCGTGCCGGCCGCAATCGACCCTCGTTGTACTGGTGTCAAAGACCTTCACGACCATCGAGACCATGACCAACGCCGAGGCCGCGCGCGACTGGCTGCGCGCCGGGGTCGGTGCCGCACTCGAACAGCACCTGGTCGCGGTGAGCAACAATGTCGCCGCGGCACGCGCGTTCGGCATCGCGGAGGCCAACGTGCTGCCCATGGCCGAATCGGTCGGCGGCCGCTATTCAGTATGGTCGGCGGTCGGACTGCCGCTCATGATCGCGCTCGGCCCGGAGGCCTTTGCCGATCTGCTCGCAGGCGCAAGGGCGATGGACGAGCATTTCCTGAGCGCGCCGCCGGCCGCCAACGCGCCCCTCCTGATGGCGCTCTACGGCGTCTGGTACACCAATTTTTTTGGCGCGCAGACCCACGCGGTACTCGCCTACGCGCGCCGCCTGGACCTTTTGCCGGACTACCTGCAGCAGCTCGAAATGGAGTCCAACGGCAAGCGCGTCGATCGCGACAGCCGCGTGGTCGACTACGCCACCGGGCCGGTGCTCTTCGGCAACGTCGGCGCCAACAGTCAGCATTCGTTCCACCAGTTGTTGCACCAGGGCACACACCTGGTGCCGATCGACTTCGTGCTGGTCGACCGCAAGAATGGGCGCCAGCCTTTCCGCGACATCCTGCACGCCTCGGCTCTCGCGCAGGCGGCAGCCCTGACACACGGGCAAGACGCCCCCGGGGCGCCGGAAAAGGACTACCCCGGCAACGCCCCCTCGACGACCATCGTGCTGCCGGACTTGACGCCGCACGCGCTGGGCGCACTGCTGGCCGCCTACGAGCACAAGGTCTTCACGCAGGGCATCGTCTGGAACATCAACAGCTTCGACCAGATGGGCGTGGAACTGGGCAAGGTCATCGCCAAGCCGCTCATCGGCGCCATCGGCAGCGGCAAGCCGCCTGCCGGCGCCGACAGCAGCGTCGCCGGACTCCTCAGGCGCCTGGCCGCGAAGTAGCCAGCTTGTACTTTCATCCCGCAACGAGCGCCGGAAGCGCCACGGCGCCGCGATGACCCGCGCCGCCGCCCGCGACATCCTGCGCCTGGCCTGGCCGGTCACGGTGGCGCAGATCGCCACCATGGCCAATGGCGTCATCGACACGGTGATGGCCGGCCACTACTCGGCTCGCGCGCTTGCGGTGGTGGGGCTGGGCTCGGCCATCTACATGACCATCTTCGTCGCGCTGATGGGCATTTTGATCGCGCTTTCGCCCACCATCGCCCAGCACCACGGCGCCGGGCGTGCCGACGCGATCACCCACGACGTGCGCCAGGGCCTGTGGCTGTCCGCGCTCATCATCCTGGTCAGCGAGCCGCTGCTGGCCTTCCCGGAACCGCTGATCGCGCTCTCCGGCATGCAGCCGGAGGTAGCCGCCGAGGTGCGCAGCTACCTGCGCGTCCTCATGTGGGCCATGCCGGCCATGATGCTGTTTCGCGTCTTCAATTCCTGGGGCACCGCGATCTCGCAACCGCGCGCGGTGATGGTGATCCAGATCGCCGGCCTGGTGCTCAAGGTCCCGCTCAACTGGATGCTCATGTACGGCCATTTCGGGCTGCCGGCCATGGGCGGCATCGGCTGCGCGTGGGCGCTGGTGATCGAGTCCTGGCTGATGCTCGCCGCGGCGCTTGCGTGGATCCATTGGCATCCGGTATTCCGCCGTTATCGCGTCTTCGCCAAGGTCGAAGCTCCCGACTGGCGCGCCATCGGGCGCCTGGTCGCGCTTGGCGTGCCGATCGGCGTTTCGTTTCTCATCGACGTGACCTCCTACACCTTCATGGCGCTCTTCATCGCGCGCCTCGGTGAAGAGTGGTCGGCGGGCCACCAGATTGCCGCCAACCTGGGTGCACTCGCCTACATGGTTCCGCTGGGCCTGTCCAGCGCGGCCGCAGTGCTGGTGGGGCAGGCCATCGGCGCCGGTGACCCGGTGCGCGCCCGCGCCGCCGGCTTTACCGGCATGGTCATCGGCTTTTGCGCCGCGTTGCTCGTGGCAAGCGCCATCGCACTCGGCGGCACCGGCATCGCCGGTCTCTACACCAGCGACGCCAAGGTGGCGGCCGTCGCCGCCCCGCTGATTGTGCTGGTGGCCTGCTTCCACATCTTTGACGCCAGCAACGCCATGGCCTCGAACGCCGTGCGCGGCTACAAGAAGGCCTGGGTGCCGATGCTCACTTTCGCCCTGTCGCTCTGGGGCGTGGGCCTGGGGGGCGGCTACCTGCTCGCTTTCCATAATCCGTTGGGCGCCAACCTGGGCGCGGCGGGGTTCTGGACCGGGGCCATAGGCGGCATGGCACTGGCGGCGGGGATCGGGGTGGTGTACTTCGAGCGCGTTAGTCGGCAGGCCATCACGGGACGATCGACGCAGCAGCCTCCTCGAGGCGCTTGATGCATCGAGAAGTCGTTACGCGGCGAGGCGCACTACACTTGGACCGGGTATGCATTGACAAACCTGGACCTTCCATCAAAAAATCATGCTGGCCACACCAAATTTGCAGGTCGAAACCGATCGGGTCATCGTCACGAAGTGGACTTTTCCGCCAGGTGCTGAGACCGGAGATCACGTACACGCGCACGACTATGTCGTGGTGCCTCTGACAACCGGCAAGCTCCGACTGGTCGAGCCGACCGGAGTGCGCGACGTCGAACTCACAGCCGGCGGATCGTACGCGCGACTCACCGGAGTTGCCCACAACGTCATCAACATCAATGACTTCGAGTTCGCATTCGTGGAGGTCGAGCTCAAGTGAGACCAGGCGTCGGCGTACCCTTGCGCAGGCATTTGCTGCCGCATGTCGCGACGCGCCGGATCCACCACGCCGCAACGATCGGCTTTGCTTTCGTGCCACAGGAGGTCCTGTGACGCTGCATGCAAGCTGCCTGTGCAAGGGCATCGCACTGGAAATCGACGGTTCCATCCGCGACTTGCTGTATTGCCACTGTTCCATGTGCCGCAAGTCCCACGGCTCGGCCTTCCGGGCGCGCGGACGCGTGCGCACTACCGACCTGCGCTGGGTACGCGGCGAGGAACTCATGCGTTTCTACGAATCCTCGCCGGGTGAGTTGCGAGGATTCTGTTCGGTCTGCGGTTCGAACATTTTCACCAAGTTCGCCAATCGCCCTCGGGAACTTGGCCTGGCACTTGGGATCCTCGACGACGACCCTGGTACTCGTCCGATTTGCCATGTGTTCGTGGGCTCGAAGGCGCCGTGGCACGAGATCACAGACGACTTGCCTCAGTACGAGGCTTTTCCCTCCGGCTACGCCGCGCCGAAAACCGAAGCTGGCGGCAACTGAGCGCTGCGCTTCGGCGATCCCGTCGAAGCGTCTTGAATCCAGGGTCGATCCAACCACAAAACCTCCAGCCACCATGCCCGAATCATTCGCCGACAACGTCGTCGCCTTCTACGACACCCACCCGATCAATGAAGACGAGATCCTCGCCAAGCTTGCCGCGCGCGGCGACGACCTCGACCGGCTGACGCAGGACCGGCTCAAGGACTTCGACCAGGACCACTATGGCGGCACCGAGGTTGTCGACATCCTGGCCGAGCGCGCCGGCATCAGCGCCGGCCACCATGTGCTTGACGTATGTAGCGGCATGGGTGGACCGGCACGCTGGCTGGCGCACACGCGCGGCTGTCGGGTCACCGGGCTCGACTTCACGCAGAGCCGGGTCGAGGCGGCACGGCGCTTGACTTCGCGCGTCGGGATGGAACAACGCGTCGACTTCGTACACGGCGATGCGACGGCAATGCCGCTCCCCGATGCCGCATTCGACATCGTGGTCAGTCAGGAAGCCTGGCTGCACATTCCCGACAAGGCCGCAGTGGTCGGCCAGTGCGCGCGCGTTCTGAAGCCCGGCGGCACGCTGGCCTTCACCGACGTGATCCTGCGCGCCCCGCTCACTGCACAGGAGGAGTCGCGCCTGGCCGCAGAGATGCACGCTCCCGGGGTCGCGTCGGCGGCGCGCTATCTGGAGATCCTCGCCGCGGCGAGGCTCGCCGTGAAGAGCTCCGAGGACCTCTCGGTGTTCTGGACCGAAACCCTGGTCAAGCGCCTGGCCATGTACCGCAGCCTGCGCGACACGACCGTGGCCAAGTTCGGTGCGGCGCACTTCGACGCCTGGGATGGGACCTACGCGTTTTTCGTCGGCCTTTTCAGCGCCGGCAGGCTGGGCGGGATGCGCGTGGTCGCACAAAAGCCGCACTGAACGCCCTGCGGGGCGCAAATCACCCTTCAAAGGGCGCGATACGCGTCCCAGGCTTTTTGCAGGCGCTTGACCGAGACAGGCATGGGCGTGCGCAGCTCCTGCGCAAACAGCGAAACCCGCAGTTCCTCGAGCAGCCAGCGGAATTCGTCCAACCTCGCGTCGGTCGCTCCGGCGCGTGCGACCTCTATGCTCCTGCGCAGATGGTTCTGCAGGAGCATCGCCATCTCGGCCATGAGGCGGCTATCGCGCGCCGGATCGGCACGCAGCCGGTCGATGCGCAGGGCGACGGCCTGCAGGTAGCGCGGCAGCTGTGCGAGACGTTCCCAGGCAAGCGCGACGATGAAGTTCTTTGGCAGCAGGCGCTCGAGTTGCGCCTGCATGTCCTGATGCGCCTGCGCGAATGCCTTGGCGCCTGCCAACTTCTTCTGCGCAGCGTGGTGCGCCTCCAGGACGCGCGCTATGAGGGCTGCGATCTCCTGCGTGATGAGCGTCAGCCGTTCGCGGCCCTCCTTCAGGCGCGCCGCGAACTCCGCTTCGCTACGTGGCAGAGGTGTGGCCAGGCAGGCGCGCGCCAGTCCGGCATCGATGAGCTGGGCTGCGAGTTCGCGTTCACCTCCGAAGGGGGCGTAAAGGAGCCCGATGCGCCGCACGTCGAGGTTCTTCTCCAGAAAGCGGATGCGTTCTGCCAACGCAATGCGCAGCAGCCTCGAGAGACCCTGTGCGTGCGCGAGCTCCGCCGCCCTCGGTTCGTCGAAAAGCTCGACATCGACCGCCAGGCCGCGGTCGACGACGGCGGGATAGCCGATCAAGGCGCCGACCTCGACCAACTCCTCCAGGGCGCCAAAGTCCCACTGCGTGCGCGCCGCGTGGAGCGTACGGCCGCCCGCGGCGGACGGCGGCGTGTGGCCTGCGTGCCTGGCAGGGCCGTCGGCAGCCGAGATCCCCGCACCTGTGGGCGCCGCACCGCCAGTGACTGCCCGCGCCCGCGCGGCGCCGGCGAAGCTGGCGCTCGCGCTCCTGGCATGCTCCGCGCGCAACGCCGCGAGATTGCGCCCAAGATCGATCTGGCGGCCGTGCTCATCGACGAGCTTGAAGTTCATGACCAGATGCCTGGGCAGGGAGTCGACGCGAAACGCGTCCTGCGGCACGGCTGTTCCGGTGCGCTCGCGGATCACGCGGGCCAGGGCCTGCGCCATGGTCCCCGCGGGCACGGCCTCGCCGCGATGGGTATCGGCAAATCCCGCCGCGAACTCCGGCAGGGGCACGCAGCCGCGTCTTATGCGCTGCGGCAATGACTTGAGCAGAGCCAGTGCCTTTTCCTTGCGCATACCCGGCACCAGCCAGTCGGCGCGGTCGGCATCGATCTGGTTCAGGGTCGCCAGCGGCACGGTCGCGGTCACGCCATCGCGCGGCGAACCCGGCTCGAAGTGATAGCCAAGCGCAAACTCGGCCGGCCCTGCAGACAAGCGCGTGAGCTTGGGGAACAGGTCGGTCGTGATGCCCGCCGCCTCATGGCGCATGAGGTCGTCGCGCTTGAGGAACAGGAGCTTCGCTGACCTTTTCTCGGCCTCAACGCGCCAGGTCTCGAAGGTCTGCGCATCGACCACCTCGGTCGGTACCAGCGCATCGTAGAAGGCGAAGATGAGCTCCTCGTCGACAAGTACATCCGGCCGCCGTGACTTGTGCTCGAGCTCCTCGATCTCGCGCACCAGGCGGCGGTTGTGGGCAAAGCAGGCGGCACGCGTATCGAGCTCACCCGCGACCAGTCCTCCGCGGATGAAGAGTTCGCGGGCATGGCGGGCATCGACCTTGGCGTAGTCGATGCGGCGCTGGGTATAGACCGGCAAGCCATAGAGGGTGCCGCGCTCGAGGGCTATGGCACGGCCGGCATTCTTCTCCCAGCGAGGGTCATGCCAGGTGCGCTTGAGCAGGTGTGCGCCCGCCTCTTCAATCCACTGCGGGTCGAGATTGGCGACCATGCGCGCATAGAGCCGCGTGGTCTCGACCAACTCGGCGGCCATGACCCAGCGCCCGGCCTTCTTGAGCAGCGCTGAGCCCGGATGGACGAAGAAGCGGATGCCGCGCGCGCCCAAATAGTGCGCCTCGCCCTCACTCTTCAAACCCACGTTACCCAGGAGGCCGGTCAGCAGGGCGCGGTGCACCTGCTCGGGCGTCGCAGGCTTTGCACTGGCGCGCCAGCCCTGCTCGGCTGCAAGCTGGGAGAGTTGCGAATGCACGTCGCGCCATTCGCGCATGCGCCTGACTGAAAGGAAATTCTTGCGGCAAGCCTCGGCGAGACGGCGATTGGTGAGCTCGTCGCGGGCCTCGTCGAAGAACTGCCAGAGTTTCGCCATGCCCAGAAAGTCGGATTTCTCGTCGCGAAACCGCGCATGGGCCTGGTCGGCAGCCTCCTGGCGCTCCAACGGCCGGTCGCGCGGATCCTGCACCGAGAGCGCCGCGGCAATCACAAGCACTTCCGCGAGTGCGCCGGTGTCGCGCGCCCCCAGGATCATGCGGCCGACCCGCGGATCAAGCGGCAATTGCGCAAGTTCGCGGCCGGTCGTCGTGAGCGCGCCCGCTTCGTCGAGCGCGCCAAGCTCCTGCAGAAGTTGCACACCGTCCGCAATCGCCCTGCCGGGCGGCGCTTCGAGAAAGGGAAAGGATTCGATCTCGCCCAGCTTGAGCGACTTCATGCGCAGGATCACCGAGGCCAGCGAACTGCGCAGGACCTCGGGGTCGGTGAACTTTGGCCGCGCCGCAAAGTCCTCTTCGCCAAAAAGCCGGATGCACACACCAGATGCCACCCGTCCGCAACGCCCGGCACGCTGGCTGGCCGCGGCCTGCGAGACCTTTTCCACCTGCAGGAGCTCGACCTTGTTGCGATAGCTGTAGCGCTTGACGCGCGCGATACCCGGGTCGATCACGAAGCGGATGCCGGGCACCGTGAGCGAGGTCTCGGCCACGTTGGTGGCGAGTACGACCCGGCGCAGTGCTCCGGACGGCCGGAATATGCGCTCCTGCTCGTTCGCCGAAAGCCTCGCGTAGAGCGGCAGTATCTCCGGGGCGGCGCGCGCCCCGGCGAAGTGTCGGGTGAGCAGTTCGGCGGTGTCGCGGATTTCGCGCTCGCCAGGCAGGAAAATCAGGACATCACCGCGGCCCAGGGTCGCGCATTCGTCGACGGCGTCGATAATCGCATCCTCCAGGTCGCGCTCGTCGTCCTCGGCCATGTCCGGATGGCGCACCGGACGATATCGGACCTCGACGGGATACAAGCGCCCGGACACCTCGATCACCGGCGCCAAGCCGGTAGCGGACGCGAAGTGGGTGGCGAAGCGCTGCGCATCGATGGTGGCCGAGGTGACGATGAGCTTCAAGTCCGGGCGGCGCGGCAGCAGCTGCTTGAGGTAGCCCAGCAGGAAATCGATGTTGAGCGAGCGCTCGTGCGCCTCGTCGATGATCAGCGTGTCGTAGGCCGCAAGCATGGGGTCGCTCAGGGTTTCGGCAAGCAGGATGCCGTCGGTCATGAGCTTGATGCGCGTGTCGCGGCCTGCCTTCTCGTTGAAACGGATCTTGTAGCCGACCGCGCCACCGAGCTCGACACCGAGTTCCTCGGCGACGCGCGCAGCGGTCGCGCGCGCGGCGATGCGCCGCGGCTGGGTGTGACCGATGACACGGCGCTCGCCACGGCCCAGGGCAAGACAGATCTTCGGCAGCTGGGTGGTCTTTCCCGAACCCGTCTCGCCACAAACGATCACCACCTGATGTGCACGAATCGCCGCTGCAATGTCATCGCGGCGTGCCGAGACGGGCAGCTCCTCGGGAAAGGCAATCGCGAGCGGCGCGCGCTGGCGTGATTCACTGAAGGAGCGTCGCGGCGCCGCGGGCGGATTTTCTGGCGGCATGGCGCGCGGATTCTACTTGGGCAGCATCAGCTCGTTGCTGCGCGGGATGCCCGCTACAATTCCTCCATGGGACAGCAACAGACTGCCGACTTCGTGACCTGGTTTCGCTCGGCTGCGCCGTGGATCCATGCGTTTCGCGGCAAGACCTTCGTCGTCGCTTTCGGCGGCGAGGTCGTCGAGTCGGGTCAGATCGAGTCCCTGACCCAGGACATCAACCTCCTCACCAGCTTGGGCATCCGCGTTGTCATCGTCTGCGGGTCGCGCCCGCAGATCGATGCAGCGCTCGCCGCGCGCGGCCTGTCGACCGACTTCCACCGCGGCCAGCGCGTGACCCACCCCAAGGCCATGGATTGCGTCAAGGAGGCCGTCGGCAGGCTTCGCATCGAGTTCGAGCAGCGCTTTTCCTTCGGCCTGCCGAACACTCCGATGGCCCAGTCCGAGGGTGTGCGCCTGATGTCCGGCAGCCTCCTGACGGCGCAGCCGGTCGGCGTGATCGAAGGTGTCGACATGCAGTTCTCGGGAACCGTGCGCGATGTCGATGCAGAGACCGTGCATCACGCGCTTTCCAACGGCGACATCGTTTTGCTGACGCCGATAGGCTATTCGCCGACCGGCGAGGCCTTCAACCTGACAATGGAGGATGTCGCCGCCAGCGTGGCCGTCGCGCTCGACGCCGAGAAGCTCATCTTCCTGATCGACGCCGCAGGCCTGCCGCCGCTGCCGGGACCCAAGACCAAGCGGGCGCGCGCGCAGGAAATCTCGCGTGAACTCGCCGCAGCCGAGGCGGAGATGCTCTTCAAGGCGGCGGCGCAGTCGCCCGAACTCTCACGCATGAGCGATGCCACGCTGCGCGCGCTCGACGCCGCGGTTCGTGCTTCCAAGGGCGGAGTGGCGCGCACGCACATGATTCCGCTGGCCACCGACGGCTCGCTGCTCATGGAACTCTTCTCCTACGGCGGCATCGGCAGCATGATCACCGAGGCAGGGCTGGAGAATTTCCGTGAGGCGACCATCGAGGACGTCGGCGGGGTGCTCAAGCTCATCGAGCCGCTCGAGGCCGATGGCACCCTGGTGCGACGCGGCCGCGAGAAGCTGGAAGCCGAGATCGGGCAGTTTGTGGTCATCGATCACGACGGCGTGGTCGCCGGCTGCGCAGCGCTCTACCCGTTCGCCCGCGAGGGCTTGGCCGAGATGGCCTGCTTTGTCGTCTCGCCGCATTACCGCGGACGCAACTACGGCGAGCAGCTCTTGTCGCGCATGGAATCCAAGGCACGTCAGATGCGTGTCAAGCGCCTGTTCGTGCTGACAACCCGCACCGCGCACTGGTTCATCGAACGTGGCTTCGTCGAGGGTTCGCTTGACGAGCTCCCGGAAGCGCGCCAGAAGCTCTACAACTTCCAGCGGCAATCCAAGATTTTCCTCAAGAAACTTTAGTTATCATCGGAGCAGTCATGGCGCGCATGGTGCAGTGTGTAAAACTCGGCCGCGAGGCTGAAGGCATGGATTTCCCGCCCTACCCGGGCGATTTGGGCAAACGCATCTGGGAAGGCATTTCCAAGGAGGCCTGGGCGCAATGGCTTAAGCACCAGACCATGTTGATCAACGAAAACCGCCTCTCGGGCGCCGACCCGCGCGCACGCAAGTACCTGATGGAGCAGGCTGAGAAATTCCTCTTTGAAGGCGGCGCCGATGCCGCCTCGGGCTACGTTCCGCCCGCGGCCTGACAAGCCGCCCTAGGGTCGGGCCGCTTACGGCCGCCGGATCGTCCGCACGCCTTGCGGCGTGCCCAAGAGCAGTACGTCGGCGCCGCGCCGCGCGAACAGGCCTGCAGTTACGACCCCGGTGATCTGGTTGATCGCCGACTCGAACACTGCTGGGTCGGCGATCGAGAGCCCGCCAACATCGAGCACGATGTTGCCGTTATCGGTGACAAAGCCCGCACGTAGCACGGGCCTTCCGCCGAGCTTCACCATCTCGCGCACCACGTGTTCGCGCGCCATCGGGATGACTTCGAGCGGCAGTGGAAAACGCCCGAGCCGGTCGACAAGCTTGGACGCGTCGGCAATGCAGACGAACTTCTTCGCCACCGCGGCAACGATTTTCTCGCGCGTCAACGCGCCGCCCCCACCCTTGATCATGCTAAGGCCATTGTCAATCTCGTCGGCACCGTCAACGTAGACAGGGATCTCGGCAACCTCGTTCAGGTCCAGCACGGCGATGCCGTGGCCGGCCAGGCGCTCGGCGCTCGCGACCGAACTCGCCACCGCGCCGCGAATCCGGTTCTTCATGCCCGCCAGCGCGTCGATGAAGTGGTTGGCGGTCGAGCCGGTGCCGACCCCGACGACGCTGTCTTCGACCACATGGGCCAACGCGGCTACGCCGACCGCGCGCTTCTGTTCGTCCTGCGTCACTTGGACGCGTCGGCGAGCGCCGCCTCCAGTTGCGCCAGCGGCACCGCGCCGGTGAGGCGCCGCCCGTTGGCCAAAAACATGGTGGGCGTGCCGTTGATGCGCAGGCGCTGGCCGAGCGCCTGGATGCTGTCGATCGGATTCTCGCAGCTGCCCGCAGCCGTCGGGGCGGTATTCTTGAGCATCCAGTCGTTCCAGGCCTTCAGGCGATCCGGCGAACACCACACAGAGCGCGCCTTGACCACCGAGTCCTGCGACAGGATCGGATAGATGAAAATGTGAATGGTCGCATCCTTGATCTGCGCGAGCGCCTCGCGCTCGAACTTCTTGCAATAGCCGCAGTTGGGGTCGGCAAAGTAGGCGACGCGCCGCTTGCCATTGCCGTTGACCAGGCGAATGCTTGACGCGAGCGGCAGGTCGTCGAACTTGATCATGGAGAGCCGATTGATGCGCTCCTGGGTCAGGTTCTCCATGGTCTTGCCGTCGAGCACGCTGCCATGAAAAATGTAGGTCACTTTCTCGTCGGTGTAGACGATTTCGCTGCCCATGCGCACTTCAAAAAGACCGAAGAACGGTGTGCGCGTCACGGCATCGACGACGGCACCCTGGGGCAGCCGGGATTCGACCAGGCGCTTGATGTTGGCCTCGGGCCCGCCGATGCGCACCGGTTCGCGGGCGTCCTGCTGCGCCTGCGCAGGGGCGGCTAGAAGCAGGAAGGTGGCGGCAACGACAGCAAGAATTGTCTTCATGATGGCTTTCTTGTAGAGCGGTCCCGACTCAGGCTCGGGTCGCGCCCGACACGAGGAGGGAAGGAATCAGCGGCAGTCGGGTCGCCACCTGCAAGCCCAGATTACGCAACGCGCGCACTGCCGGATGCGGCTGGCTGAACAGACGTTGCAGGCCGTGGGTCACACCGACCATCTCGGACACCGCCGCCTTGCGGGCGCGCTCCCAGGAGCGCAGCCGGCGTCGTTCGCCGCAGTCGTCGGCGCCCTCCAGCGCTGCCGCCAGTGCGGCACAGTCGCCCAGGCCCAGGTTGAGTCCCTGACCGGCCAGCGGGTGCACCTGATGCGCGGCATCGCCGGCAATCGCGACGCGGCCGGCTACAAAGCTTGCAGCCACCTGCTTGCGAAGGGCGAATCCCAGGCGCGGGCCTTCAAGGCGCATGTCGCCCAAAAGGTGCGCGCCTGCCATGCGCAGTCGCGCGACGAACTCATCTTCGGGCATGGCGATCAGGCGCGCCGCCAGTGCGTCGGCAACCGACCAGACGATGGACACGCGTTCGCCTGGCAACGGCAGCCAGGCCAGCACGCCGGCGCTGCCGTCCGCCTCGCTGCGAAACCACTGAACGGCGCGATTTCGATGCGGCGCGCGGCAGGCCAGATTCGCCACCACAGCGCTCTGTCCATAACTGTCAGATTGCGCGCTGATACCAGCGGCATCACGGGTCCAGGAGTTGGCGCCGTCACAACCCACGACCAGCCGAGCGTCGATCTCGCGACCATCGGCCAGCCGCAGGCGCGTCAGATGCTCGTCCTGCGTCAACGACACGCATCGGGCGGGCCGCAGGAATTCGAGGCCGCCGGTGTGCTGCGCTGCGCGCTCGAGCGCGCGACCGATTTCCGCCTCCTCAGCGATGGTGCACAACTCGGCGATGCCGGCGCGATAGGCGGACAGTTCAAGCGGCGGGTCGCCGGGACGCGGCGCATCGCCATGGATCTGCATTTCCTCGACCCGCACCGTGCGGTCGGCAGCGACACCCTGCCATACCTTGAGGCCAGTCAACCAGGCGACTGCCGGCGGACCGACAGCATAAATGCGCGCATCGTAGTCTGCGCCACGCTCGTCTGGCCGCCTTGCGCGTGCGTCCACCACCGCCACACGACGACCGGCCCGCCCGAGCGCAACTGCCAGGGAAAGCCCGGTCAGCCCGGCGCCGACGATGGCGACATCGACTTTCATTTCGATAGCATAGCGCAGCGGCGCACCATCGGTGGCTGCGCCACCGGACATCGGAAGAAGGATTTGCTCAGACGATCGGGTGGGCGCGCACGTACACCTTCTCGTCCTTCATGGTGCGTCCCAAGAGCTTGACCATCGCATAGACCGCTTCGATGTGCGGCGTCGGTACGCCCACGGTCTCGCCCAGTTCGATGACCGCACCTACCAGCGCATCGATCTCGGGATCACGCCCGGCCTCGATGTCCTGCAGCATCGAGGTCTTGTGCTTGCCGACTTTCTCGGCGCCGGCAATGCGCCGGTCTATATCGACCCGAAAAGCCACACCCAGCTTGGCGGCGACGTTTTCGGCCTCCTTCATCATGTGCTTGGCCAGCGCGCGGGTCAGCGGGTATTGGCAGATGTCGACCAGTGTCGAGTGGGTCAGGGCCGAAATCGGGTTGAAGGTCAGGTTGCCCCACAACTTGAGCCATATCTCGGAACGGATCGACGGCAGGATAGGCGACTTGAATCCTGCAGCCACAAATGCCTGCGAGACCTGCCGGACCCGCTCGCTCTCCAGTCCGCCCATGGCGCCATCGAGTTCACCAACCGGAAAGCGGTCGCCCTCGATCTGGCGGATCACGCCCGGCGCGGCGATTTCGGCGGCGGGATAGACGACGCAGCCGATGATGCGCCTGGGATCGATGGCGCGTGCGATCGCACCACTGGGATCAACTGAGGCGACAGTCTTGCCCTCGTGCAGTCCCCCGTGACGCTGAAAATACCACCACGGGATGCCGTTTTGCATCGGCACGATCACGGTATCGTCGTCTAGCAGCGCAGGCAGATCGCCGACGATCGCCTCGACCTGGTGCGCCTTCATGCCAAGGATAACCAAGTCCTGCGGGCCGGCCTCGGAGAGGCGGTCGGTAGCAAGCACGTCGCGCGCCAGTAATTCGGCGCCATCGTGCGTGATCAGTTTCATGCCGCCGGCGCGAATGGCGGCCAGGTTGGGACCGCGTGCGATCAGCGTGACTTGATTTCCCGCCAGCGCCAGCTTGACGCCCAAAAGTCCGCCGATCGAGCCGGCGCCGACTACGCAAATTTTCATCGTTTGTCAGAGCAGCCGAACGCACACCAGCGCATCAAGGCCGATCACTCTTCTATAGTGTTGGACAACTGCAACCAGGCCGCAATCATACCCACTTTTTGTGCAGCGCACGATGGCAATTCCGTGTGAGAGCCGTTGATTTTCTTGAACAATTGCAATGTTGCTGCCCCTGCCTGCGGCGGTGCGCAAGTCTTCGGAGGAGTGCCTGCCTGTGATAAAATTTTTGACTTGCGGAATTGACACGGTCTCACAAGACCCGAATAATCCGCTGCCTCCCGGGCCAGACCGGGGGACTCGGCGATTTAGCTCAGTCGGTTAGAGCAACGGAATCATAATCCGCGGGTCCGGGGTTCGAATCCCTGAATCGCCACCAAATCATCCGGAACGCCCGCAGACGCCTTTTCGAGTCTGCGGGCCTCAGGCTCGAAGCCGGCATACCGCATCGAACTTTTCGCATCAATCGTCCGGCGGCGGATTTTCGAGGTCGGGAATCTCGCTCAAGCGCAGCAGGGATTGACGCAGGATCGCATCGATGATCGCGTGCATGCGCACGCTGGTTGCATCTTCGGGACGGTCGGGCGCGAAGTCGCGCAGAAAAGTGCGCAGGTCGGCGCGCAGGTTTTCGTGCGAACCGAGGCGCCAGGCCAACCGCGCCAGGACAATCGACATGGCCTGCGCGACTGCGCTCACGGTCATGGCCTGGGTGTCGCCCACAAACTTCTCAATGTCGCGCTTTTCGTCCTCGGTCATGAGTTTTTCTCCCGAGCCCCATGCCATTGCGGGGCAATAGCGGGCCTGAAACACATGCTTCGGGCCCACCCTGCATAGTAGAATCAGGGGGTTCGATGTCCCATTTTCGCGCGTTGCGCCAAGCCGGCGTTCGACCCGTACGCACCATCGCCTGAATTTCACTTGCAGGCCTCCCATGACTCGTTTCGGCACATTTCTCATCGCCAGCCTGCAGCTTGTGGCATGCCTGCTGGGTGCCAGCTTTGCAACCATCGCGGCCAGCCAGCAACGCATGGTGCAGATACCCGATTCCGCGCAGCGCGCAGAAATGTCGTTTCAAGGCAGCAACGAGGTCGTCATCGACGGCCGCACGCAGGCCCGTATGGCGCCGGGAGTGCGCATATTCGGGCGCGACAACATGCTCGTGATGTGGGGCGGCCTGACCGGCCAGGCGATCGTCCGCTACACCCTTGAGCCCATGACGGGGCTGGTGCAGTCGATCTGGATCCTTACCGAAGAAGAAATCGCCCGACCCGATCCCAAGCCTGCGCGCTAGGCTCGGTGCGCATGCGCACCACTTTTGCTGCCCTCCAGAGAATCGACGATCTGCTGCCATGCCGAAAAAGCTCTACATCAAGACATTCGGCTGCCAGATGAACGAGTACGACTCGGACAAGATGGCACAGGTGCTCGGTGCGGACAGTGGGATCGAGACCACCAGCCGCCCCGAAGACGCTGACGTGATCCTTTTCAACACGTGTTCAGTGCGCGAAAAAGCGCAGGAAAAGGTGTTCTCGGACCTTGGGCGCGCACGCGCCCTCAAGCAGCAAAAGCCCGATCTCGTCATCGGCGTCGGCGGCTGCGTCGCCAGCCAGGAAGGCGCAGCCATCATCGAACGCGCGCCCTATGTGGACGTGGTCTTTGGCCCGCAAACCCTGCATCGCCTGCCGGCGCTCATCGCCAGGCGTCGCACGAGCGGGCAACCGCAGGTCGACATTTCGTTTCCTGAAATTGAGAAATTCGATCATCTGCCGCCGCCCGGAGCCAAGGGACCCACGGCCTTCGTGTCGATCATGGAGGGCTGCAGCAAGTACTGCAGCTTTTGCGTGGTGCCATACACGCGCGGCGCGGAGGTCTCGCGTGACTTGGACGGCGTGCTTACCGAAGTCGCCGCCTTGGTCGAAGGCGGCGTTCGTGAGGTCACTCTGCTGGGCCAGAACGTCAATGCGTACCGGGGGCGTACCAGCGACGGTGAACTGGCAGACTTCGCCCTCCTCATCGAATACGTAGCCGCAATGCCAGGTATCGAGCGCATCCGCTACACCACCTCGCATCCACGCGAGATGACGCAACGTCTGATCGACGCCCACGGCGCGCTACCGCAACTGGTGCCGCACCTGCACCTGCCGGTCCAGTCCGGCAGCGACCGCGTACTCGCGGCGATGAAGCGCGGCTACACCGTGCTGGAGTACAAGTCCATCGTGCGCCGTTTGCGCGCGGCGCGACCGGATCTGTCGCTTTCATCGGACTTCATCGTCGGTTTTCCCGGCGAAACCGCTGACGATTTCGCTGCCACGATGGATTTGATCGAGTCGGTCGGCTTTGATCATTCCTTCTCTTTTGTCTACTCACGCCGGCCGGGCACGCCGGCAGCCGACCTTGTCGACGACACCGCCCCCGAAGTCAAGCTCGAGCGGCTGGCCCTGCTGCAGGCACGCATCGAAAGTCAGGGCGCCGCCATCAGCCAGGCCATGTTGGGGCGCGTCGAGCGGGTGCTGGTCGACGGGAATGCGCGGCGCAACGTCGGGGAACTGTGCGGCCGCACCGCCAACAATCGAGTCGTCAATTTTGCGGGGCCGGCGCATCTGATCGGCCGCTTCACCGACGTTGCCATCAGCCATGCCAACCCGCATTCCCTGCGCGGCGAGCTCGTGGACACGCGCGAGCTGCAGGCCACACCTTGAGCCGAGCCGCACGCTCGGCACGGGAACTGCGCTTCGCACCGCCCGACAACAAGCGCCTTGCCAACCTTGCCGGCCCGCTGGACGCCAACTTGCGGCAGATCGAGACCGCACTGGACATAGCCATCGAGCGCCGCGGCGACCGCGTGACCCTGCGCGGCAGCGCCGACGCAATCGAGCGAGCAGCGACTTTGCTGGAGACCCTCTACGCACGGGCCGATAAACCCCTGGAACTCGACGACATTCAGCTGGGCGTGATCGATAGCCTGCATCCGGCGCGCGAGGACGACGCGCCAGTACTCATGACCCGCAGGCGCGACCTCGCAGGTCGTACGCCCAATCAGCGCTCCTACATCGAGTCCATCCTCGCCCACGACGTCACCTTCGGCATCGGCCCCGCAGGAACCGGCAAGACCTACCTCGCCGTGGCATGCGCGGTCGATGCGCTCGAGCGCGATGCGGTCAAGCGCATCGTGCTGGTTCGCCCGGCGGTCGAGGCTGGCGAGCGCTTGGGTTTTCTGCCGGGCGATCTGGCGCAGAAGGTCGATCCCTATCTGCGC
This sequence comes from Burkholderiales bacterium, assembly GCA_046160545.1. GTDB lineage: Bacteria > Pseudomonadota > Gammaproteobacteria > Burkholderiales > JAEUOS01 > JAEUOS01. Next base: position 25,320 of record JBJXGS010000224.1, on the reverse strand, counting down.
CCGCTCTACGACGCGCTTTATGACCTGATGGGTTTCGAGCGGGTCGGCAAGCTGTTTGAAAAAGGTGCGATCGAGATCGCACCGCTGGCCTACATGCGCGGCCGCACCTTAAATCATGCGTTCATCATCCTCGACGAAGCTCAGAACACCACGCCCGAGCAGATGAAAATGTTCCTCACCCGCATGGGTTTCGGCGCCAAGGCGGTGGTCACCGGCGACCCGACCCAGGTCGACCTGCCGCGCGGCGCCAAATCAGGGCTGGCCGAGGCACAGGATGTACTGCGTGACGTGCGCGGCATTGCAATGACGCGATTTTCAGCCGCGGATGTGGTGCGCCATCCACTGGTGGGGCGTATCGTCTCTGCCTATGAAGCGTATGGCGCCGCATCGCCTGACGAGGGTCGCGCCGATGTCGCCGATGCGCTGTTGCGGGTGGCGCGCGGCCCGCGTGGCGCGTGAACACCGAAGTCAGTGTGCAGTTGGCCAGCCGCGCGGCCGGTATACCGCCGCGCCGGAAGTTTTCCCGCTGGGTACACGCGGCAACCGGCGGTGCGCCCGCGCAACTGACCCTGCGCGTGGTCAACGCGGCCGAGGCGCGCGAACTCAATCGTGCCTATCGCGCGCTCGACTACGTGCCGAACGTCCTCACCTTCGCCTATGGTGGCGAACCGCCGGCAGCCGACGTGGTGATCTGCGCACAAGTCGCCGCGCAGGAAGCACGTGAGCAGGGCAAGTCGCGCGAGGCGCACTATGCCCACCTGACCATCCACGGTGTGCTGCATGCCTTGGGCTGGGATCATCAGAGAGCGCACCAGGCACGCACCATGGAAGCTCGCGAGGCGGCGATCCTGAGTACACTGGGTTTTGCCGATCCGTATCTGAGCGTCCGCGACGTGCAGACGCCCCCGGCGCCCCGCTGAATTCAACTGGTCAAATGTCGACGCGAAGCGCCAACCCGCTGGCGATGGCCGGCCTTCTGGTGCCGGCCCTGCTCGCAGGCGCCGCCTGCACCCTGTCCCTCGCGCCCTTCGGCTGGTGGTGGGCGCAGGCGGCGACACTGACGCTCCTGTTTTTGCTCTGGTTCGGCCGGTCGGCTCGGGTGCGTGCGGCGTTGGGCTTCGCATTCGGCCTGGGCTGGTTCGGAACCGCAGTTTCGTGGGTGTACGTGAGCATGCACGAGTATGGCGCTCTGCCGATGCCCCTGGCCGCTGCTGCGACGCTGCTCTTTGCGGCATACCTGGCCCTATGGCCGGCGTTGGCGGGCTGGCTCAGCGCAAGACTGGCAGCCGGCGTACCGGACTGGATCATCGTTCCGGCCGCGTGGTGCGTAGCAGAATGGCTGCGTGGCTGGGTGTTCACCGGTTTTCCGTGGGCGACGCTCGGCTATGCGCACACGGACGGTCCCCTGGCGGGTTTTGCGCCCCTGGTCGGCGTACACGGCATCAACCTGGTCGCCGCGTTGATCGCTGTGCTGCTGGCGCGCGCTCTCTCCGCGCAACAGGCCGCCGCTGGACGTATCCGCGCATTTCTCGCCGCGGCGATGATCTGCGCTGCGGGGCATGCCCTGCAACCGTCCGAATGGACACAGCCCGCCGGTGCTCCTCTAAAGGTCGCGCTGCTGCAAGGCAATATCGCGCAGCAACTCAAGTTCGAGGACGGTCGCTTCGAAAACACGCTGGAGACCTATCGCCTGCTTGTTGAAGCAAACCCGGCACCGCTGGTCGTGCTGCCCGAAACCGCCCTGCCGCGCATGCTGCTAGCCATTCCACAGGGCTATCTCGCGCAGCTGTCGGAACTGATGCGCCGTCGCGGCGCGGACCTGATTGTGGGCGTCCCGCGCGCCGAAACCCGCTCCCGCTATTTCAACAGCGCGATATCGATGGGCGCCTCAGAGCCGCAACGCTACGACAAGGTGCATCTGGTGCCGTTCGGCGAGTTCATTCCAACCGGCTTTCGCTGGTTCGTCGACCTGATGCGCATACCACTCGGCGATTTCACCGCCGGCGATCAGGATGCACAACCGCTGGCGGTCGCCGGGCAACGAGTAGCCATCAACATCTGCTACGAGGACTTGTTCGGCGAGGAGATCATCCGCCAGGTGCCCAAGGCGACGATCTTGGCCAACCTGTCGAATATCGCCTGGTTCGGCGACTCCCTGGCGCCGCACCAGCACCTGCAGATCAGCCGCATGCGCAGCCTGGAGACAGGTCGGCCGATGTTACGTGCCACCAATACCGGCTACACCGCGGTCGTCGATCACCGAGGCCGGGTAACACACCAGCTGCCGCTTTTCATGCCCGGCGCCCTGGTTGCCGATGTCCAGCCCACCCGGGGAACAACCCCTTACGTGCGCCACGGAAACTGGCCCGTGGTCAGCCTGGCCGCCCTGGCGCTGCTTGCCGGTGCGGTCCGCGCGTTTTCACTGCGAGCTCGATCGCCAGCCTGAGTGCGGCGACCAGACTACCGGTGTCGGCCGCACTTGCGCCCTGGGCCGTTCGGGCCAGGTCGAGCGCGGTGCCGTGGTCCACCGAAGTTCGGATCAAGGGCAAACCGAGGGTGACGTTGACCCCGCCGCCGAAGCTCGCATACTTGAGGACTGGCAATCCCTGGTCGTGATACATCGCAAGTACCGCATCCGCACCGGCCAAGACGCGGGGCGTGAAGAGCGTATCGGCCGGAAACGGGCCACGCGCATCGACTCCGCGGCGGCGTGCTTGTGCAATCGCAGGTGCGATGATGCTTTGATCCTCGACGCCAAGATGCCCCCCCTCGCCAGCGTGGGGATTGAGGCCGGCAACCAGTATGCGCGGAGCTGCGATGGCGAATCTGCCGGCGAGGTCGCGCTTGAGAATGGAAAGGGTAGCGACCAGCCCCGCGACATCGAGCGCTGCCGGCACCGCCGCCAGCGGCAAATGCGTGGTGGCGAGCGCCACCCTCAGGAGTGGGCGACCGCCGACCAACAGCATCACGACCCGCGGCGTGCCGGTGTGTTGTGCCAGATATTCGGTGTGCCCGGTGAATGCGATGCCGGCGTCGTTGATCACCCCCTTGTGCACCGGAGCGGTCACCATCGCGGCGGCCTCCCCGCTCCGGCACAACGACAACGCAGAGTCGAGCGTGTCCAGCACATAGCGCGCGTTGACCGGATCGGGGCGACCGGGCAGCGACCTGCGACCAAGTGCGACGTGCTCGACTGTGACCCTTCCGCCGGGTCGAAAGTCGAGTCCGAGGCGGCGCGCGCGCGCCTCCAGCAGACTCCGATCCCCCACCAGGACGATATCGGCGCCGCGTCGCGCGCTCGCCTGGCTGGCGATCCGCACACACAAATCCGGCCCGATGCCGGCAGGTTCGCCGGTGGTGAGAACAACTCGCGGCCGAGCCCCGCCACGCGACCGCAGCCGCGCCGGTCGCACCGCCGAATCAGCGCTCCTCAAGGCGAATGTCGACAAAAGCGCGGTCACGCAACTGGCGCAGCCATTCCTGATACGCCTCATCGGCCTTGCGCTCGCGAAGGGCCATGCGCGCCGACTGCCGCAAACGCTCGCGACTTACATCCTCGGTCCTGCGCTCCAGGACCTGGATCAGATGGACGCCGAACTGCGTGCGAATCGGTTGACTCATCTCGCCGGGCTTCAACTCATCCATCGCCTTCTCGAACTGAGGCACCGTGTCGCCGGGATAAACCCAGCCCAGATCACCTCCTTGGGAGGCGCTGCCATCATTGGAGTGCAGACGAGCCAATTCCGCGAAGTCGGCCGCCTTGTTGGCGACACGCTCACGCAGATCAGCCAGACGGCGTTCCGCCTGCGCCTGCGAGACGAGCTCATTGGTGCGGATGAGGATGTGCCGCACCTTGGTCTGGGTCACCGGCGCGCGCTGCAGGGCTCCGCCGCGGCGCTCCTCCAGCCTCAAGATGTGAAAGCCGTTGGGACTCTTGACGATGTCGCCGAACTGCCCCGGCCGCAAGCCGTCGATCGCGTCAAGGAATAGTTGCGGCCAGCGCTCCTGGGGGCGAATTCCCATGCCGCCACCTGACAGAGCCTCGGGTGCGTCTGAAAAAGCGGCTGCGACACGCGCGAATTCGGCCCCGCCACGCAGTTGCGCCAATGCTTCTTCGGCCCTGCGCCGGCGCTCGGCGAGTTGCTCCGGCGAGGCATTCTCGGGAACCCGTACAAGAATCTGCGCCAAGCCAAGCTCGCCCCCGGCGTCCGACCGCGCGGTTTCGCTCTCGGCGATGAAGTTATCGATTTCACCCTCGCTGATCGAGACGCGGCTGTCGACCTCGCGGTCGCGGATCCGGGAAATCAGGATATCGGCGCGAATATCCTCGCGAAAGCGTGCGAACGAAACGCCGTCACGCTCCAGCGTATCGCGGAACTGCGTCAAGCTCATGCGATTTTCTTCAGCGATGCGCCCGATCGCGCGGTCTAGCTGCGATTCGTCGACACGCATCGACGACTCGCGCGCGAACTGGACCTGGGCGCGGTCCATGATCATGCGCTCCAGTACCTGCTTCTCCAGCACGTCGTCCGGCGGTGCCGCGACACGCTGGCGCACCAGCTGCGCCTTGACCAGGCGCAGGCGCTCCTCGAGTTCGCGCATTGTGATGACTTCGTCGTTCACCACCGCGACGATGCGGTCGGCCAACGCCACCCGCGGACGCGGCGCGGGGTTGGCCAGGTTGGGACTGATGCGATCCTGGGCCTGCGCCTGGGGTAGCAAGACCGCAACAACGGCCAGGGCGGCAATCGCAAGCAAATTCGAGTACGGTCTCATTCGTAGTTCTGGAAAGTGCGCGGCTGCGCTTCCTGATTCTCGTTCAACTTGCTGTACCCGGGGATGCTTCTGCGTAACGCGTCGAGCGGATTGGACCCAATGCGCGACAGGCCGTTCAATTCGAGCTGAAAAAAGATGCCGGTGGTGGCGCGCTGGGAAGCGGTGGCGAAACGCTGTACCACCACCCGGCCTACCCAACAACCACCGTCGTACTCCGCTCCACCCAGCGCCTCCACCACGCGGCCTTCGCGCAGCGAGTAGTTGTAGCGTCCGACGCCATACCAATTGCCGCCGAGGCGCCACTGCCCGGCAACGTCGATCTGTTCCAGAAAATCGCGCCGATACCGGTAAGAAGCCGATACCGTGTTGCCCTGCTCCGGGCTGTAACGCACGCTGTGACTGACGCGTTGCACTTGCGCCAGATTCGGGTCGTATTGTAGCGTCGTGTCGGCCGTCAGCTTGGGGGCCACTTCTCCCGAGAACGATGCAAGCAGGTGGGAACTGCGGCTGGCGCGCAAGGTCTCGCCCGGCAGCGAAACCTGCTGGTCGCTCAGATGGTAGCGTTGCGCAATCGTCGCACGCAGCCGTTCGTTGCCGTTGCGGCTGCCCAGCAGTCGCGTGGAAAGCGCAGCGGTGAACTGATGCGCATCGGCGATACGGTCGGCGCCAGAGTAGGCATTCTCGGAAAAGATTTGCGCAAAATTGAAATCTGCCAGCCCTGTATCGAATACGGGAATCGCGCTCTGGTTGCGCGCCGGTACGCGCAAATAGTAGAGGCGCGGCTCCAGGGTCTGTGTGTAGGATTGACCGAAATAGTTCGCGGATCGTTCAAACACCAGACCGGAATCAACGCTGATGATCGGCAGTGAGCGATTGATTGCGTCTGGTGTTCCCGCGGCGTTGTTCTGCAACGCATAAGTCGTCGCATGCCACGCCACCTTGGGAATCAGGAACGCTCCGGGACTCAGCAATGGGTAGGAGATGGCTGGATTGAATACCAGGCGATTGCCGGTGACCAGGGTCGGATGCGAAAACCGGTTGAACTCGGTCGCAAGCGTCAAATCGAAGCCGCCGGCATCGAGACGCTGGGTCGAGAAGAGGATCTGCGGCAGGCGGTGATAGGGACTGACGACCGGGCGCAGCGGATCCTGCAAGGTCTGGAACGAAAGCGTACGCAGATAAATTGAATACCATTGTGAACCGTAGTTGAGCAAGGCATCGCGCGGCAGGAAGGTCTGCGATGTCGCCGAGATGCGGTTCGACAAGTCGGTGAAATAAGTGTCGTCGGACACCTTGCTCAGATTGAGAAAGGTGTTCAATCCGGGCGCGAGCGTCTGCTGGTGCAGAAGGGAAAAACCGCTTCGGCGGGTGCGGGTCTGTTCGTCATTGGGGAGGATTTCGGCGCGCGCTTCGCCGCGGTAGTCCTCGCCCATATAACGAAACGCCGCGGTGGTCTGCAAGCCGCGCTTGGTCATGTAGCGCGGCGTGATGGTCATGTCGCGATTCGGCGCGATATTCCAGTAATAGGGTAGCTGCAACTCCTGTCCGCGCTGCACCGAGCTCGCGTAAGAAGGGGTGAGAAAGCCCGACTTGCGACGGTTGTTGAGCGAGAAGGACATGCCCGGCAGGTGCAGTATGCGATGCCCCTTGAAATACAGGTCGGCATCATCGACCTCGCCTACTTCGCGACCGTAGTCAAGCTTGAGTTCGGCCGCCTTGAGATACCAGTCGTCGTTGCCTGGACCGCATGTGGTGTAGGTCGCATCCCTTGCGCGATAGCGATCCGGCCCGAGGAATTCAAGGACCGAAGTGCTGCCGCGCGCGCGATCGTTTGCCAGCAGGTACTCGGCGGCCGTAAAGCTGCCGGTACGCGCATCGAGCCTCAAGCGCAACTCAGGACCGGTGAAGAGATCGCCCGCGCGCTGCAGGCGAACCGTGCCGCGCGCGCGCAGTTCATCTTCGACACTGTCGTACTCGATGCGCGTGGCCTTGATGACGCTGCCCTGCTTGCGCAGCTCGGCATCGCCTTCAACCGTGGTCACGACCCCGGTCTGTCCACTGATGCGTTCGCCCTGTACAAAGACAGGCACCGATTCGGACTTTTCGCGCTCCGGTACGAAAGTCCTGTCGATGCGAAGAATCAGAGGATCCGCGACCGACTGGGCGTGGCCGAACCCGCTCCACAGCCCGCCAATTACCACGGCGGCGCGCACGGCAGGGCTCGAACGCGAAATTAGCATGGCCGGGTGGCTTACCCGGACGCAAAGCGCCGGATTGAATCCGATAAACTTCCGGTGATTATAAGTCAGCGTCCGGCGTATCCTGGGTCGAATGGAGAACAAGGCCGGGTTCGGCAGACCTACTGCAAGGATTCCCGGTGGACCGTCTGGAATTACTCAACGACTGGGTCGCGCGACTTTTCCCGGGCATCCAGGTCGCCTTGGCCCCCGCCTCGGCCGACGCCAGTTTTCGCCGCTACTTCCGCCTGAGCTTTTCCGATGGACGACCGGCGCGCATCGTCATGGACGCTCCGCCGGACAAGGAGGATTGCGGTCCGTTCATCCAGGTCGCCAGCCTGCTGGCGGCTGCGGACATCAACGCGCCACGAGTGCTTGATGCCGATACCGCACAGGGTTTTCTGCTCCTGACCGACCTGGGCGAGGTTACCTACCTGCGCGAACTGCAAGCGCGCCCGGAGCAGGCTGACCGTCTCTATCGTGACGCTATCGCGGCGCTGGTGCGCATGCAGACGCGGGTGAGCTCAAGCGGACTGCCTGTCTACGACCGCGCACTCCTGCTGCGCGAAATGGCGCTTTACTGGGAATGGTACGCATCGCGGCACCGCGCCCGCACGCTCAGCGACGAACAGATGCAAATCCTGTCTTCGGCATGCGAGGTCCTGATCACCAACCAGTTGGCCCAACAAAGCGTCTTCGTGCATCGCGATTACCACTCGCGCAACCTGATGCTTTGTCCGGACGCGAATCCCGGGGTGCTGGACTTCCAGGATGCGGTCGCCGGGCCGATCACCTACGATCTGGTGTCGCTCTTGAAGGATGCCTACATCGAGTGGGAAGAGGAGCGCGTGCTCGACTGGTCGATCCGTTACTGGGAGGCCGCCCGTGCAGCCGGTCTGTTGGTGCCGGACGCATTCGGTGATTTCTATCGCGACTTCGAGTGGATGGGTCTGCAGCGTCACCTCAAGGTACTGGGCATATTCGCGCGCCTCTCCCATCGCGACGGAAAGGACGGCTATTTGCGTGACCTGCCGCTGGTCCTGGCCCACGTGCGCCGCACCTGCAAGCGCTACTCGGCCTTTGCGCCGCTGTTGCGGGTGATCGATGCGATCGAAGGTATCGAGGTCAAGACGGGAATTACGTTTTGAACGGACGCCTGCGCGAGTTTGGCGCCGGGCTCGCCGCCGTCGCGCCGCTTGCTGCCGGCGCCGTTCCCTTTGGCCTGATATACGGAGTGGTCGCCATTCAGGCTGGCATAGCGCCCTTGCTGGCAATCGCGATCGCCAGCATCGTCTTCGCCGGCTCGGCACAGTTCATGATCACCCAGCTTGTCGCGGCCGGTTCGCCGCCGTTCGTCGTGGTGACCTCCGTGCTGACCATCAACCTGCGCCACGCCCTGTATTCCGCCGCCTTGGCCAGGGCTCTTGCGCCTTTGTCGCGACCCTGGAAGGTCGTGCTCGCCTACCTCCTGACCGATGAGGCCTACGCTGCAGCGTATCACCGCTTCACCGATGACGAACGCAGCGCGACCCGCCACTGGTTCCTGCTCGGATGCGGCCTGGGCCTCTGGCTTGCCTGGCAGATCGCCTGCGTCGTCGGGGTCACGCTCGGCGGCACGATTCCAGCCACGTGGTCGCTGGACTTCGCCGCAACCCTCACTTTCATCGCCATCGTCGTTCCGCTGCTGGTCGACCGCGCTGCACTGGCGGCGATGCTCGCTGCCGGTATCACCGCGGTTGCCCTGCACCAACTCCCCTACAAGCTCGCGATCATCGCCGCAGCGCTGGCTGGCATTGGCGCCGGCGTCGCGCTGGATCGCAGTCCATCCGGCAAGGTTCCGGAATGACACTCTGGATCACCATGTTCGCAGCCGGGCTGATCACCTTTGCGATACGCTATTCGTTCATCGGCGCCGGGGAGCGCTTCACGCCGCCGCCTTGGTTCACGCGGGCGCTCCGCTTTGTTCCAATCGCGGCGCTCACTGCCCTTGTCTGGCCTGATCTCTTCATCATCGGCGGAACGGTCAAGCTGGCCGACCCACGCTGCCTGGCCGGCCTTGTCGCCGTAATCGTGATCTGGCGCACACGCAGCGTCCTGGCGACAATTGTCATCGGGATGAGCACGCTATGGCTGCTCAAGCTTGTCGCAGGAGCTGCGTCGTGAAAGCAATGCTGCTCGCGGCCGGGCGTGGCGAGCGCATGCGCCCGCTGACGGACCATTGCCCGAAGCCGCTGCTCGCGCCCGGCGGCATACCGCTGATCGAACGCCACCTGAGGCGCCTGGTTGCGGCGGGCTTCGAAAGCGTTGTCATCAACCATGCCTGGCTGGGGGAAAAGATCGAGTCGGCACTCGGTGATGGCAGGCGCTTCGGCATACGCATCGCCTATTCGGCGGAAGGTACGGCGCTGGAGACCGCCGGCGGCATCGCCAATGCCCTGTCGCTCCTCGGTGAGGCGCCGTTTCTGGTCATCAATGCCGATACCTATTGCGACTTTGACCCAGGCCGCGCCCGCAGCATCGCCATGCAGATCGCAGCGGCTCGTCAACTTGCCTGGCTGGTACTGGTGCCGAATCCACCGCATCATGCGGATGGCGACTTCTCACTGCGCAATGGGCTGGTTCACGTCGAAGCAGGCCAGCCGCGCTTCACCTTCAGCGGCATCGGCGTCTATGCACCGCGCTTGTTCTCAGCCATCCCGCGCGGGACCGCCGCAAAACTGGCGCCGCTCCTGCGCGAGTCGATGGCCGTCGGCCGGGTCGGCGGTGAACTTCACAACGGCCGCTGGGTCGATGTCGGCACACCCGAACGCCTGGCAGAGCTGGACGCAGAACTGAGCAAAAGCGCGGTCGAAGCGCCTACAATCACCGCATGAATCCCCCTGATCCGACTCCCTTCGTTGCACGCCGAGCGCGCCTCATCGCCACCATGCGCGATGTCGGCGGCGGCGTGGCCATCATTCCCACGGCGCCGGAACGCGCGCGCAATCGCGATTCCCATTTCCCGTATCGACACGACAGCTATTGCTACTACCTGTCCGGTTTCATCGAGCCCGAGGCTGTGCTCGTGCTGGTCGCGGGGCCTCACCCACGTACCATCCTGTTCTGCCGGCCCAAGCACGCAGAACGCGAAATCTGGGATGGGTTTCGCTTCGGCCCTGAGGCGGCCGGTGCTGCGTTCGGTTTTGATGAAGCCTATGCGATCGAGGAACTCGACACGCGTCTGCCGACCCTTTTGGCCGGCGCCGCCAACCTGTTCGCCTCGATAGGCCACGACCCCGACTTCGACGCAAGGCTGACGCGCGCACTGAACGCCGTGCGCGGGATGGTGCGTTCAGGCCTTGCGGCTCCGGCTGCCATCCGGGACGTGCGCGCCCTGATTGATCCGATGCGCGCAGTCAAGGACATATCCGAGATCGCGATCATGCGCCGCGCCGCGGAGATCTCCTGTGCGGCGCACCTGCGCGCAATGCGCGCAGCCCGACCCGGGCGCTACGAGTACGAGGTCGAAGCCGAACTCCTGCATGAATTCCGCCGCAGCGGCGCGCAGGCGCCTGCCTATTCCTCGATCGTCGCCGGTGGAGCCAACGCATGCGTGCTGCACTATGTGCCGAACAACGCCGTGCTGCGCGACGGCGACCTGCTGCTCATCGACGCGGGATGCGAGCTGGACAGTTATGCGAGCGACATCACGCGCACCTTTCCGGTCAACGGCCGCTTCAGTTCCGCGCAACAGGAGCTCTACGAAGTCGTGCTTGCCGCACAGGCCGCGGCGGCCGCGGCAACGCGCCCGGGCGTGCCCTATAACGCGCCGCACGAGGCGGCGGTGCGGGTACTCGCCCAGGGCATGCTCGACTGCGGCCTGTTGAGCGGCTCGTTGAACGACGTGATCGCTGCCGGTGACAAGCGCGAAGGCGGCTATTTCCGCTTTTACATGCACCGTACCGGCCACTGGCTGGGACTGGACGTGCACGATGCCGGTGACTACAAGGTCAACGATGACTGGCTGCCCTTGGCGCCTGGGAATGTGGTGACCATCGAGCCGGGCATCTACGTCCGGCCGGCACCCGACGTGGCCGAGAAGTACTGGAACATCGGCATACGTATCGAGGATGATGCCCTGCTCACAGCCGATGGCTGCGAGCTCATCACACACGCCTGCCCGAAGAGCGTGGCCGACATCGAAGCCTGGATGCGCGGCTGAAGCCGATGGCCGCGCCGCGAGTGTTGATCGCCGGCGCCGGCCCGGTCGGACTCACGGCCGGTCTCGCATTGCTGCGCGCGGGATGCGTGGTCGAAATCGTTGACGCACGCGCCGAGGGAGAGAACGACGACGATCCGCGGGCGATCGCACTGGCGCACGGCAGCGCATTGATCCTCGACCGGCTCGATGTGGCCTTGCCCGAAAGCGCAACGCCGATCCGCCGTATCGAAATATCGCAGCAACACGGCTTCGGACGTGCAAGCATCGACGCCTCCGAGCATCGTCTCGACGCGCTCGGATACGTCGTGCGCCTGGGAGACCTGACACGCGCGCTGCGCCTCAAGTGCCGGGCGACCCGCATGATGTTCCGGTACGGGACCACGCTGCCGGACACGCCCGAAGCTGAAGTTGCCCTGGTCGTGCACGCCGAGGGTTCCGCCGGCGATTGTGCGCTCGTGCGCAACTACGGTCAGACTGCGGTCGTCACCGAGGCCCGCGCAGACCACGCACCTTCCCATACGGCGTTCGAGCGCTTCACTCCCGCGGGCCCGCTTGCCGTCCTGCCTCTCGGCACAGGCCATTCCGTGGTCTGGTGCATGGAACCCGATCGCGCGGAAGTGCTTTCGTCGTGCGCCGAACCGGTGTTCATCGCGGCACTCAACCAGGCTACGCGCTATGCCGGCATTACATGGCAGTCGGTCGGTACCCGGACCGCTTTCGCGCTCAAGCTCCTGCGGCGCGCGCAATCCGACATTGGCCGGCAGGTGTGGATCGGCAATGCCGCGCAAACCCTGCACCCCGTCGCTGGACAGGGCCTTAACCTGGGATTGCGTGACGCCTTTGAACTGGGCGTGTCGCTCGCAGATGGCGTCGACGAGGCGCGGCTGTCTCGGTGGCGTGCGCGCCGACGCATGGATCGCGAGACGATCGTGCGTCTCACAGACGGGTACGTATCCCTATTCTCCAATGACCTCGGGTTGCTGCGATTCGGGCGCGGACTCGGGCTCGCGCTGGTCAATGCCCTGCCGCCACTCAAGGGGCTGGTGGCGCGCGGCATGATGTTCGGAATGCGTTGAAAAAGTGCGCTGCCGGGTTGCCGGCGGGCGCGTATAATCCGCGCCCCTGCTCGTCCCGCCTATTCGCGTCCAGCGCTCTTCACCGTGCAAATCGGCACGCACGAATTGTCCAACAACCTGTTTGTCGCGCCGATGGCCGGGGTCACCGATCGTCCATTCCGCGCGCTGTGCCGGCGCCTGGGTGCAGGGTATGCGGTGTCCGAGATGGTCGCTTCCAACACGGCGCTCTACGCGAGCCGCAAGTCACAACGACGCATGGATCATTCGGGTGAGGAAGGTCCGATCGCCGCGCAGATCGCAGGCGCCGAACCGGCGATGATGGCAGAGGCGGCGCGCATCAACGTCGATTGCGGCGCCCATATCATCGATATCAACATGGGCTGCCCGGCCAAGAAGGTATGTCGCGCCTGGGCAGGTTCGGCGTTGCTGTCAAATGAGCTTCTGGTGGCGCGCATCGTCGAAGCGGTCGTGAATGCCGTTCCGGTTCCGGTAACACTCAAGTTTCGTACCGGTCCCGACCGCGGAAATACCAACGCGGTGCGTGTGGCGCGCATCGCCGAAGCCGCCGGAGTGCGCATGCTGACCCTGCACGGTCGTTCGCGCGCCTGTGGATTCAAGGGCACCGCCGAGTACGACACGATTCGCGCAGTCAAGGAAGCCGTGCGCATTCCTGTGGTTGCCAATGGCGACATTGATTCACCGGCCAAGGCGCGCCAGGTCATTGATGCCACCGGAGCAGATGCGCTGATGATCGGTCGTGCCGCCCAGGGCCGTCCGTGGATCTTTCGCGAGATCCTGCACCATCTGGCCACCGGTGGCACCCTGCCGCCGCCGACAGTCGCCGAGGCGCGCTCGATACTTCTCGCCCACCTGGTCGACCACTACGAGTTCTACGGTGAGTCGACCGGGGTGCGCACGGCCCGCAAGCACATCCTTTGGTATACGCGGTCATTGGCCGGCGCAACACGTTTTCGTGCGTACATGAATACACTGGATTCGACGACCGCGCAGATTGCAGCGGTGGCGGATTTTTTCGACGAACAAGCAGTGCACCGCGAGCACCTCCTCTACGAAGATGCCGCGGCCAACGACGATATGGTGGAGGCGCTTGCGGCATGAGCAAAGTACCCAACAGGACCAGCGAGATCGCGGAGTGCATTCGCAAGAGTCTCGAGAAATACTTTCGCGATCTTGACGGAGCCAAACCCGGCCCGGTCTACGACATGGTGCTGCACGCCATCGAGAAGCCGACCCTGGAGGTCGTCCTCGATCATGCGGGCGGCAACCAGACGGTTGCCGCCGAGATTCTCGGCATCAATCGCAATACCCTGCGCAAGAAGATGCAGTTCCATCGCATCGCCTGACACCATGATCCGCCAGGCGCTGCTGTCTGTTTCCGACAAGACCGGCGTCGTCGATCTCGCGCGCAGCCTGGCCTCGCGCGGCGTGCGCCTGCTTTCCACCGGCGGCACTGCGAAATTGCTGCGTGAAGCGGGCATCCCGGTGACCGAGGTGGCGGAGGTCACCGGATTTCCCGAGATGCTGGACGGCCGGGTCAAGACCCTGCATCCGAAAATCCACGGCGCGCTCCTGGCGCGGCGCGGAGTGCCCGAGCATGCCGCGCAGTTGCGTGAGCATGGCATCGAGGGCATCGACCTTCTGTGCGTCAACCTCTACCCTTTCGTGCAAACGGTCGCAAACCCGGAATGCCTTCTCGAGGATGCGATCGAGAACATCGATATTGGCGGGCCGACCATGTTGCGCTCGGCAGCCAAGAACTGGGAAGACGTGACCGTGGTAGTCGACCCGACCGACTACGCGCGGGTGCTGGCCGAAATCGACAGTCACTCGGGTACGACCACGCGCGAGACCCGCTTTGCGCTCGCTGCCAAGGTGTTCTCGCACACTGCCGCCTATGACGGGGCCATCAGCAATTACCTGACCAGCTTGTCGGGACCGGCGGCGCGGCCGGCACGCGATCTCTTTCCGGAGCGGCTCAACCTGCAGTTCGAGCGCGTGCAGGCGATGCGCTATGGCGAGAATCCGCACCAGGCCGCCGCGTTCTATCGCGACACCAACCCGCCTGCCGGATCTCTGGCAGGCTATGTCCAGTTGCAAGGCAAGGAACTCTCATTCAACAACATCGGCGACGCGGATGCGGCCTGGGAGTGCGTCAAGAGTTTCGAGGCGACTGCCTGCGTAATCGTCAAGCACGCCAACCCCTGCGGGGTGGCGATCGGCTTGGACGCCTGCGACGCCTACACGAAGGCATTCAAGACTGATCCGACATCGGCCTTTGGCGGCATCATCGCCTTCAACGGGCCGCTCAATGGTGCAGCCGCGAGCGCGGTCGCAAAGCAGTTTGTCGAGGTCGTGATCGCGACTGACTACGACGCCGCCGCGCGCGAGGTGTTTGCCGCCAAGGGCAATGTGCGCCTCCTGAGAGTTTCGCTCGCGAGTACGGCCAATCGACTCGACATGAAGCGGGTTGGCGGTGGCCTGCTGGTGCAAAGCCCGGACTCCACCAACGTCTCCCAGGCTGATCTCAGGGTGGTGACACGGCGCGCCCCGGCGGTGGCCGAGTTGGCCGACCTCCTGTTCGCCTGGCGAGTGGCCAAGTTCGTAAAGTCCAACGCGATCGTGTTCTGCTCCGGGGGAATGACGCTTGGCGTGGGTGCCGGGCAGATGAGCCGGGTCGATTCAACCCGCATTGCTGCCATCAAAGCCGGCAATGCAGGTTTGTCGCTGGCGGGGTCGGCCGTCGCATCCGATGCGTTCTTTCCGTTTCGTGACGGGCTCGACGTCGTGGCGCAGGCGGGCGCCAAAGCGGTAATCCAGCCGGGCGGATCGATGCGGGACGACGAAGTCATCGCGGCCGCGGACGAGCATGGGATTGCCATGGTATTCACAGGGATCAGGCATTTTCGTCACTAGCGCCATTTGCTGCGGCCAACCCGACGGACCGTCGCCCGAGCACCAACCATGCGCATTCTCGGCATCGACCCCGGACTTCGTGCCACCGGCTACGGGGTGATCGAATCCGTCGGCGCGCGCCTGGCCTACGTGGCCAGCGGCACCGTGCGTGCGGATAGCAAGGATGAATTGCCGCTGCGCCTCAAGGTCATCTTCGAAGGCGTGGCCGAAGTCGTCGCCACGCACGGCCCGCAACTGGCGGTCGTGGAGAAGGTATTTGTCAACAGTAACCCCCAGTCGACACTGCTCCTGGGCCAGGCGCGCGGCGCGGCGATATGCGCGCTGGTCGCCGCCGACCTGCCGGTATTCGAATACACCGCCCTGCAGATCAAGCAGGCCGTCGCCGGCCACGGCAAGGCGCACAAAAGCGCGGTCCAGGAGATGGTGCGACGCCTGCTGCGACTCTCGGGTGCGCCGAGTCCTGACGCCGCAGATGCCTTGGCGGCGGCGATATGCCATACAAATCATGCCGGTGCGCAACGCGCCGCAGCTGTACCGCTTGCGGGAGCGGGACTCAGGTTAAGACGCGGCCGTCTTGTGTAGGGCGCTGTTAGACTCAACGCATGATCGGCAGACTCACCGGTATCCTGCTGGAGAAGAATCCGCCTCACGTCCTGGTGGACTGCGGCGGTATCGGTTACGAGGTCGACGTGCCGATGTCCACACTCTACGGCCTGCCGGAACCTGGCGGCAAGGTAACGCTGTTCACGCAATTGATCGTGCGCGAAGACGCGCACCTTCTCTACGGCTTTGGCAGCCATTCCGAGCGCGAAGCTTTCCGCCAGCTCACTCGCATCTCCGGCGTGGGGCCGCGCACTGCGCTTGCGGTGCTTTCCGGCCTTTCTGTTGCCGAGCTCGCGCAAGCCGTAGCGCTGCAGGAGACGGGCCGCCTGACACGCGTTCCCGGCATCGGCAAGAAAACTGCCGAACGCCTGTTGCTGGAACTCAAGGGCAAATTCGGTGGCGATCTGGCGATCATCTCCGATATCAATCGTGCCGCGCCGGCCGGCAATGACGTACTCAACGCCTTGCTCGCACTGGGCTACAACGACCGCGAGGCGCTGGCAGCCATCAAGGCGTTGCCCGATGGACTATCGGTGTCCGAAGGCATACGCCATGCGCTGCGCGCGCTGTCTAAGGCCTAGACCATGGCGATCGAGCCGGATCGTATCAGCGCCGACCCCGCGGCAGACCGCATGGTCTCATCAGTGCCGGCATCACGCCAGGAGGAAGTGTTCGAGCGCGCCCTGCGGCCCAAGTTGCTGGACGAATACGTCGGGCAGGAGAAGGTGCGGGAGAAGCTGTCGATCTTCATTGCCGCGGCCAGGCAGCGCAGCGAGGCCCTGGATCACACCTTGTTGTTCGGTCCGCCCGGGTTGGGCAAGACGACGCTGGCGCACATCATTGCGCACGAGCTGGGGGTCAACTTGCGCCAGACCTCGGGGCCGGTGCTGGAACGCCCGGGCGACCTGGCAGCCCTCCTGACCAATCTTGAAGCCAACGACGTGCTGTTCATCGATGAGATCCACCGCCTCTCGCCGGTGGTCGAGGAAATCCTCTACCCCGCTCTCGAGGACTACAAGATCGACATCATGATCGGCGAGGGGCCGGCGGCACGCTCGGTCAAGCTCGACTTGCAGCCCTTTACACTGGTGGGCGCCACCACTCGCGCCGGCATGCTGACCAACCCGTTGCGCGACCGCTTCGGCATCGTCGAACGCCTGGAGTTTTACTCCGCCGAGGAATTGGCACGCATCGTGCGCCGCTCGGCGGGGCTCCTGCGTGTAGACACCCAGGCCGATGGCGCGCTTGAGATCGCGCAAAGATCGCGTGGCACTCCCCGCATCGCCAACCGGTTGCTGCGGCGCGTCCGCGATTACGCTCAGGTCAAGGGCGATGGCCGGGTCACGCGTGCCTCGGCGGACGCCGCTCTGAAGATGCTCGACGTCGATCCGGTCGGACTCGACATGATGGACCGCAAGCTCCTTGCCGCGATCATCGACAAGTTTGCTGGCGGGCCGGTCGGTCTCGACAATGTAGCAGCCGCGATCGGCGAGGAAGCCGATACCATTGAAGATGTGCTCGAGCCATTCCTGATCCAACAGGGATACTTGCAGCGCACCCCGCGCGGGCGCGTCGCCACGGCGATCGCCTACCGGCATTTCGGCATCGTTCAGCCGGCCGCCGCACCGACGCGCGACCTGTTCTAGCGGCCTGACACAGTAGAATCCGGACTTCGCATTTCGGCCCGGGTTGACCTTGACCGAAAACCTCGCTGCGCAAAAACCCTTTGTCTGGCCTTCGCGCGTTTATTACGAGGATACCGATGCCTCAGGCGTGGTCTACCATGCCAATTACCTCAAGTATTTCGAGCGCGCGCGCACCGAGTGGCTACGCAGCCTGGGCGTTGGACAGGAAATGCTCAAGGCCGAGCATGGCGCGGTATTCGCGTTGCGCCATTTGGAAGTCGATTACCTTCGTGCCGCACACCTTGACGACCTTCTGGAAGTGAGCGTCGCCCCGGTCGACAGCAAACGGGTCTCCTTCACGCTCGACCAGGAAGCCCGCCGCAAGGGTGAACTGATCGCGCGAGCGAGGGTCAAAGTGGCATGCCTGGGCTTTCCCGGCTTTGCTCCGCGGGTCTTGCCCGCATTCCTCAAGCAACTCCTGCCCGCATGACAGTCACCCAAGACCTTTCCATCCTCGCCCTCGTCACCCAGGCCAGCGTGCCGGTGCAGGCGGTGATGGCGCTGCTGCTCGGCGTTTCGCTGATGAGCTGGACCTACATATTCCGCAAATGGTTCCAGCTGCGCGCCGCCAAGCGCGAGACCGAAAAGTTCGAGCGCGACTTCTGGTCCGGCGCCGACCTCAATGCATTGTTCCAGTCGGCCGCCAACGATCGCCACGGCTCGGGTAGCCTCGAGCGCATCTTTGAGGCCGGCATGCGCGAGTACCTCAAGATCAAGCAGTCCCGCGGGGATGGTGTTGCGCAACTCGAAGGGGCGCGTCGCGCCATGCGCGCCACCTTCCAGCGTGAAATGGACGACCTCGAGTCGCACCTGGCCTTTCTCGCCTCGGTCGGCTCCGTGTCTCCCTACGTGGGTCTGTTCGGTACCGTGTGGGGCATCATGAACTCGTTCCGCGGTCTCGCCAACGTACAGCAGGCGACGCTGGCCAATGTCGCGCCAGGCATCGCAGAGGCTTTGATCGCCACTGCGATCGGTCTGTTCGCTGCCATTCCCGCCGTGATCGCCTACAACCGCTATGCACACGACATCGATCGTCTGTCAATCCGATTCGAGAGCTTCATAGAAGAGTTCTCCAATATCCTGCAGAGGCAGGCTCGCTGATGGGCGCACAACAGCTCTATAACTGCGTCGTGCCGACCGCCTACGGCATGCTCATCGTCAACCGCAACGACTGGGATGAGTTTGATGGCATGCGCTTTGGCGTCGGTGCGGACCTGCGCGAGTTCGGCACTTACGCGCAACCCGAACTGGACGCACTGGCGCAGATCATTGCGCAGCTACCGCCGGATCGTGTGGTGCTCGATGTGGGCGCCAATCTCGGCGTGCACAGCCTGTGGTTCTCGACCCTGGTCGGGCCGCGCGGCAGGGTGCTCGCCTTCGAAGCTCAACGAATCGTGTTCCAGATGCTGATGGGCAATCTCGCGCTCAACAGCGTCGAGAACGTACACGCGCGTAACGTTGCCGTGGGAGCCAGCTGCGGAAGCCTGAGAATGCCCGCGCTCGACTACGCTTCGCGAAGGAATTTCGGCGGCCTGGAACTGAGTCCGCGAAGTGCAACTACGGCGACCGGCGAGACCGTTGGTGAAATGGTTGAAGTCGTCACGCTTGACAGCTTGGCACTGGAACGGGTCGATTTCATCAAGATTGACGTCGAAGGCATGGAATCGGACGTGCTCGCCGGAGCGCGCAACACAATCTCTCGACATCGCCCGTTCTTGCAGGCGGAATGGCTGGGTCGCGACGCTGGCGCCCTGCCACGTGCGCTGGTCGGGGATTACGGATATCGGGTCTTCCAGTACGGCATGAACCTGTTATGCGTACCCGCAGAACAACTGAGGATCACCTTGGCGGGCCTGCCGGAGATCACCCTGGCAGGACTTGCGGAATCGTATCCCGTCTCATGACACCGCGACGCAGCCGCGGCGGCCGCCGCATGATGAACGAGATCAATGTGGTTCCCTACATCGACGTCATGCTGGTCTTGCTGGTCATCTTCATGGTGTCGGCGCCGCTGATCGTACCTGCGCAGATCGAATTGCCGTCCGTGGGGCGCAGCGCCCAGGCGCCTGCCCTGCCGATCGAGATCGTCATTGCTGCAGACGGAGCGCTGCGCCTGCGTGAGCGCGGTGCCGCCCAGGTAGACCGCCCGGTCGACCGTGCACAGGCGGTGGCTTACGCAAAGACGCGCCAGGCGGAACGCCCCGACCTGCCGGTGGTGATCTCTGCCGATCGAAGTGTCAAGTACGAAGTCGTACTAGCAGTCATGGACGAGTTGCAGCGCGCGGACATCAAGCGCGTCGGGCTGTCGGTCAAGCCCGCGACCACCAAATGAGCGCTGCCGCTCTTGAAACACGCCGTCAGACACCGGCACTGCCGGCGGTCGCCCTGGCACTCGCGACGCACGGGCTGTTGTTCATGTTGCTGTACTTCGGGATTCGCTGGCAAAGCGCTCCTCCCGCTGTAGTGGAAGCGGAACTCTGGCGCGAGTTGCCGCGCGCCGAGACACTAGCGGCGCGCCCCACCCCCGCCGCTGAACCGGCGCCCCCGGTAGCGGTCAAGGTACCGGCCCCAGTAGAGCCGGCACCTGCGCCACCTCCCAAGCCGGATATCGCGTTACGTGAGGAAAGGCCAAAACCTCCGCCCAAGGCGAAGCCCGTCGTGCCGGAAAAGCGGCCGGTCGCCGAAACTGCGAAGGAAACCCGCGCAGCGGACGACCCCATAGCACGCGAACTGGAGCGCGAACGGATCCGCAGCCAACTGCAATCCGCCACGCGCGAGAACGCCGAACAGAAAGCTGCAGCCGAGTCCGCCGCCCGGTCAGCGCGTATGTCGGCCGAGTGGGCTGACCGTGTGCGCCTGAGCGTGCGCGGCCGAATCCCGGCGCCGGTGGCTGCCGCGGTCCAGGGCAACCCGGAGGCCGTCTTTGAAGTCACGCTCCTGGTAGGGCGCGAAGTCGATCAGGTGCGGCGCGTCAGGTCCAGCGGCAACGCGGCGTACGACGAAGCGGCCGAACGAGCCATCCGCGCGGCCTCGCCATTTCCTGCGCCTCCGGAGGGTGTGGCGCAACAACGCTCGCTGACTCTGCGCATGCGTCCCAAGGACGAATGAGGCGCGAACGCTAAAATGCCGCTCATGCGCATCCACCGAACGATTTTGTGCGCGCTCAGCGCGCTTGGCCTGTCCTGGGCTCTCCTGATAGGCCCGGTCCAGGCGCAGATGACCATCGAGGTGACAGGCGCCGGGGCAAAGCAGTATCCAATCGCCATTACCGGATTCCCCGGCGAAGCTTCGCTACCGGAAAGCCTGACCGCCGTGCTCCGCTCCGATCTGGAACGGAGTGGCCTTTTTCGTATCGTCGATACCGCCGGTGTAGCCCCGGTACCGACCGAGACCTCGCAGGTGCGTTTTCCGGATTGGCGCACCCGCAACGCCGAGTTTCTCGCCATCGGCGTCGTGGCACCGACCGCCGATGGTCGCCTGACCGTCCGTGCACGCCTTGTGGATGTGGTCAAGGGAGTTGAGATCGGCGCATTCGCTTATGCGATGGTGCCCACGCTGACACGCACCACCGCCCACCGCCTGGCCGACGATATCTACGAGAAGATCACCGGAGAAAAGGGATTCTTCAACACGAAGATCGCCTATGTGAAAAAAAGCGGCCAGCGATTTGATCTGATCGTCGCCGATGCAGACGGACAAAACGAACAATCGGCCCTTACTTCGCGCGAGCCGGTCATCTCGCCCCGCTGGTCGCCGGACGGTAATCGATTGGCCTACGTTTCGTTCGAAAATCGCAAGCCGCAGATCTGGGTGCACGAAATCTATACCAGCCGCCGCACGCTGGTCGCGAATTTCCGCGGCAGCAACAGCGCGCCCGCCTGGTCCCCGGATGGCCGCGAACTGGCTGTTGTGCTGACCCTGTCCGGCCAGTCGCAGCTCTATTTGATTTCTTCCGCTGGCGGCGAGGCGCGCCGGCTGGCCACTTCGAATGCCATCGATACCGAGCCCATCTATGCGCCTGACGGTGCCTCGATTTTCTTTACGTCCGATCGCGGAGGCGGGCCGCAGATTTATCGGATTGCCGCTTCCGGTGGCGAGGCACGCCGGGTCACGTTCAAGGGCGCCTACAACGCCAGCCCGCGCCTGAGCCCGGATGGCAGGACATTGGCCTACATCACGCGCAACAACGGTCTTTTCCAGGTGGCGACGCTCGACCTGACCAACGGCCAGGAACTCACGCTCACCGACACAGTCAAGGACGAAAGCCCCAGCTTTTCTCCCAATGGCCGCATGATTCTGTATGCGACCGAAGTCGGTGGGCGCGGCGTTCTCGCGGCAGTTTCCACCGATGGTCGCGTCAAGCAGCGCCTTTCGGTTTCCGCAGCCGACGCCCGGGAACCAGCCTGGGGTCCGTTTGCCCGCTCGCCCTGAAGTTCAAGTTCGTTTCGCTGCCAGGAGATTCATCATGCCGACTCGCCGTTGCCTTCCGACCCTTGCTGCATTGATCGCCACTGTCCTTCTGGTCGGGGCCTGTTCGTCACCTGCGCCGCGCCAGGATGCGGCACCGATCAGCGAAAGTCAGCCGCGCACCCCGGACAGTTCCCAGCCCGCACCAGCAACTGGCGCCACGGCAACGCCCACCCGGCCTGACAGCATCACAACGGTGAAACCTCCGCCGGTCGACGAGTTGACTGCCGGCGTGCTCGCAAAGCGCAGCATCTATTTTGAACTGGACCGCTTCGACATCAAGGAGGAGTATCGCTCGCTCGTCGAAGCCCACGCGAACTTTCTCAAGCGCAATCCTGATCGGCGAGTTGTGGTCGAGGGCAACACCGACGAACGCGGCAGCCGCGAGTACAACTTGTCCCTGGGACAGAAGCGCGCTGAGGCTGTCAAACGGATGCTGGTCCTTTTGGGCGTGCCGGAGCGCCAGCTCGAAGCTGTGTCGTTCGGCGAAGAAAAGCCCAAGGCGCCAGGCAAGGATGAGGCTGCCTATACGGAGAATCGCCGCGCCGATCTTTCCTATCGTGCGCAATAGTCGAGTGTTGCTGCCGAGTCAAGCCCGCTTCAATTGGACGATGCGTAGCGGACCCTTCGCGCGACTTTTCGTCGCACTGGCAATCCTGGGGATAACAGGCGCAGCAAGCGCGCAGTTGTTCAAGGATGACGAGTTGCACAATCGAGTACGTCAACTCGAGTCACAACGCCCGAGCGATGTGCGGCGAACGGACGCGTTGCAGACACGCGCGGAGGCTGCAGAGGCGCGCGCTGAACAACAGGCGCGGCTGATCTTTGAGCTCAACGGCCAGCTAGAGGCATTGCGCCAGGATATCGCCCGCCTGCGCGGCCAGATCGAAGTGCTCACAAACGAGGTTGAAAACGGCTCCAAGCGACAGCGCGACTTCTATGTCGATCTCGACGGCCGGCTGCGCAAGCTCGAAGCGGCAGCTGCCCCACCGCCGCCGCCACCAACTCCGTCAGGTCCCAAACCACCCACTGCAGACGAGCAGAAAGCCTACGACTCCGGATTGAATCTGATCAAAGCCGGGAACTACAAGGCTGCCGTCGAGGCGTTCTCCGGTTTTCTAAAAGCGCATGGCGCAAGCGTACTTGCCCCGGCCGCCCAGTATTGGATCGGCAATTCACTGTTCGCGCTGCGCGACTACAAAGGCGCGATCACTGCGCAATTGCGCGTCCTTGAACTATGGCCGGATGATGCCAAGGCGCCTGATGCGATGCTGAACATCGCCTCGTCGCAGGTCGAGCTCAAGGACGCGCGCGCGGCGCGCGCCACGCTGGAAAACCTGATCAAGCGCTATCCGCAGTCTGAAGCCGCGGCCACGGCGCGCGAGCGCCTGCCGCGAGTACGCTGATGAATGAAGTCTCGGCAGCCACGCTGGCGCCGACGGTCGCCTGGGGAGCATTCGCACTGGCTTTTGTCTTCGGCATCGTCGCGCAACGCAGCAACTTCTGCACCATGGGCGCCGTCTCGGATATCGTGAACATCGGCGATTGGACGCGCATGCGCATGTGGCTCATGGCCATTGCAGTGGCGATACTTGGTACCCAGGCGCTGCAATTCACGGGGTTGATCGACCTGACCAAGTCGATCTACCTTGGATCCAAGGTGACGATTCTGTCCGGTGTGGCCGGGGGCCTCGCCTTCGGCTTCGGCATGACGCTGGCGAGCGGATGCGGCAGCAAGACTCTGCTGCGCGTAGGCAGTGGCAACCTGAAGTCCCTGGTGGTTCTTGTTGTCCTCGGGATCTCTGCCTACATGACGTTGAAGGGCTTGTTTGGAGTCTGGCGCACGGCGCTTCTCGACCCGGTCGTGCTGACACTTGCCGGTCCGCAGGATCTCGGCGCCCTCTGGTCTCGCACCCTGGGTATCGACCTGGCCGCTGCGCGTATCGGCGTAACACTGGTCGCCACAGTGGTCATCATCGGATTTTGCTTGTCGCACAGGGATTTCCGCTCCGCAGAACCGTTCGTATCCAGTGTCGTGATCGGGGCGATCATCGTCGGCGGCTGGTACGTGAGTGGGCACCTTGGATACCTGGCAGAGGATCCCAAGACGCTGGAAGAAGCGTTTGCCGGCACCAACAGCGGCCGTATGGAATCGCTTTCTTTCGTGGCGCCTGTGGCGTACACGCTCGAACTGCTGATGATGTGGAGCGACAAAAGCCGAATCGTCACATTCGGAGTGGCTGCGGCGCTTGGTGTAGTCGCCGGCTCGTTTGCGTATTCGGTCGCGACCCGTACGTTTCGGCTGGAAGGTTTTCGCGATGCCGAGGACACCGCCAACCACATTGTTGGCGGTGTACTGATGGGATTTGGCGGCGTGACCGGGCTCGGTTGCACTGTCGGCCAGGGATTGACCGGCATTTCCACCCTTGCATTCGGTTCGATTGTGACCGTGCTCTCGATCATCGCCGGCTCGGTCCTCGCGTTTCGATACCAGTACTGGCGCCTGGAGAATTCAGACTGATCCTGTTGTAGCCACAGCGCTTCTGAATCGCCGAGCAACTTCAGTCACTTCTGGTGCGTAAGGACTGGGCGAGGCCACTTGTCGAAAAAGCCCTGGCCTCTGTCAACATTTCCAAAGCAGAAAAGCGTGTCAAAAGCAAAAAAGGCCCGGTGGATCGCACCGGGCCTTTTTTGCTTTCAATAAACAGCTTGGCAGTGACCTACTTTCGCATGGGAATCCACACTATCATCGGCGCAGAGGCGTTTCACTGTCCTGTTCGGGATGGGAAGGAGTGGGACCACCTCGCTATTGCCGCCAAGCTTGACTTGTCGCCTTAGATCGCTCGCAAAATGCGGTCGCTCAAGGCCAATCGGGAAGAAGGTGGGTTGTGACGGTATCGCGTCTACGCGAAGCCTTCGCGAACCTCGCAAGGAGGTCACGCAAGGTTATAGGATCAAGCCGCACGGGCAATTAGTATCGGTTAGCTTAACGTGTTACCACGCTTCCACACCCGACCTATCAACGTCCTGGTCTAGAACGACCCTTTAGGGGGATCAAGTCCCCGGGAAATCTCATCTTGAGGCGAGTTTCACGCTTAGATGCTTTCAGCGTTTATCTCTTCCGCATTTAGCTACCCTGCAATGCCACTGGCGTGACAACAGGTACACCAGGGATGCGTCCACTCCGGTCCTCTCGTACTAGGAGCAGCCCCCCTCAAATTTCCAACGCCCACGGCAGATAGGGACCAAACTGTCTCACGACGTTTTAAACCCAGCTCACGTACCACTTTAAATGGCGAACAGCCATACCCTTGGGACCGGCTACAGCCCCAGGATGTGAT
>JBJXGS010000223.1:0-4597 GCA_046160545.1 Burkholderiales bacterium | reverse complement strand
TCGCCGTTTGCGCTGGTGCCCGAGGTGCGCGCCTTCTACGACGGCACCATCATCCTGTCCGGCGCCATCGCCAGCGGTGACGCCATCCTCGCCGCGCAGGCGATCGGCGCCGACCTCGCCTACATCGGCACGCGCTTCATCGCCAGCGAGGAGGCCAACGCCGCGCCCGCCTACAAGCAGGCGCTGGTCGATTCCACCGCCGAAGACATCGTCTACACGAGCCTGTTCACCGGCGTGCACGGCAACTACCTGAAGGCGAGCATCGTCAACGCCGGCCTCGACCCCGACAACCTGCCCGAAGCCGACAAGAGCACGATGAACTTCAGCTCCGGCAGCGCCAAGGCCAAGGCGTGGAAGGACATCTGGGGCGCCGGACAGGGCGCCGGTCAGGTGCGCGATGTGCCGCCGGCCAGCGTGATCGTCGATCGGCTGGAGGCGGAGTACACACTGGCGAAGGCGCGGGTGCTGGAGAGTCGGCCCTGACCTGGCTATCTGCGCCGGGAGGGACAGACGCCCCATGAATTTCCGCCGCGCCATGCCCGAAAAGCGTGCTTGATGGCAAGGCAAGTACCATGAAATTTGAACATCGCGTGTTCAATTTTCGTTGTTTGCGGGGTAGCATCCGGGCATGATCGCCCGGCCCGAACTTCTTGCCCGAATCCGGAGTGCGCTGGCGCGCTCGCGCGCGGTCGTGCTCGTCGGCCCGCGGCAAAGCGGCAAATCCACCCTTGCCCGCAGCTTTCTCCCGGCCGGCCACCCCAACTATTTCGACCTCGAAGACCCCGCCGGCCGGCGCGCACTGGCCACGCCCATGGACGCACTGGCGACGCTCCAGGGCCTGGTGGTCATCGATGAGGTGCAACACGCGCCCGACCTCTTTGGCATCCTGCGGGTACTGATCGACCGAAGCAACCGGGCCGGCCAGTTCTTGTTGCTGGGCAGTGCCAGCCCCGCGCTGCTGCGACAGACGAGCGAATCCCTTCTCGGCCGTATCGAGGTGATCGAGGTCACGCCGTTCAGTCTTGCCGAAGTCGGTATCGCCGCCGCGCGGCGGCTCTGGCTGCGCGGCGGCTTCCCTCCGGCGTTCACGGCCGCCTCGGACGACGATGCCACCGTCTGGTGCGCCAACGCCATTGACCGCTTCGTCTACGCGGACCTCCCACAGTTCGGCATCAACGTCGCCGCGCCGACGATGGGGCGCTTCTGGGCCATGCTGGCGCATCTGCACGGCCAGGTCTGGAACGCAGCCGACCCGGCCAGTTCGATGGGGGTCAGCCAGCCAACGGTGCGGCGCTATCTGGACTGGCTGACACAGGCCTACATGGTGCGACAGCTCCAGCCCTGGCACGAGAATCTCGCCAAGCGCCAGGTCAAGGCGCCGAAGATCTACTTCCGCGACACCGGCCTGCTGCACGCGCTGCTCGGCATCCGCTCCGAGGCGGATCTGGTGCGCCACCCGCGCCAGGGCGCGTCCTGGGAGGGCTTTGCGCTGGAACAGCTGCTGCGCATCACTCAGCCGGACCAGGCCTACTTCTGGGCTACTCATACCGGCGCGGAGCTTGACCTGCTGATGTTCAGGCACGGCAAGCGCATCGGCGTCGAGTTCAAGCGAACCGACGCGCCCGCCCTGACGCCGTCGATGCGCATCGCGCGAGCCGACCTCAAGCTCGATGCGCTGTATGTCGTCTATCCGGGAAGCCGCCGTTATTCATTGGCGGACGGCATCGAGGTCGTCCCGTTGTCCGCCTTCGTGCCCGCCTGACGGCACCGCTCACGCAAACCGGTCGCTGTGCTTGGGCAAGGCACCAGACTAAGCTTGCGCGCTCATTCAACAGGAAACGCAACCCCACTCGGTCATGCCCGCGCTGGAAATCGCCCTGTCCCAGACCGACCTCGCTGCGCTGGTGGAGCTTGCTCCCGAGCTGGCGGAAGACACTTCGCTCACTTCGCTGCTCGGCCGCCTGCTCGACAAGGCGGTCGCGATCACGGCCTCCGCCGCCGGCACCGTCTATCTCTACGACGATCAGCGCCGCAAGCTCTATGTCGCGCACGCGGTCGGCCCGGCGGCCGCGACCGTGCTGCAGAAGTTCGGCGCCGGGGGCGAAGGCATCCCGATCGTCGGCAGCAAGGCGGGCGGCGTGTTTACCAGCGGCGAGCCGATCATCGTCAACGAGATCGCGCAGGACCCGGAGCACTTCAAGGCGGTCGACCAGGCCACCGCGCGGCCCACGTCCTCGATGATCGCGGTGCCGCTGGTGGTGGCGGGCGAGCGCATCGGCGTGGTGCAGCTTCTCAACCGCACCAGCGGGCCGTACACGAAATACGAGGAGCGACTGCTCGCCAAGTTCGCCAGCCTGGCCGCGGTGGCAGTGCGCAATGCACGCCTGTTCGGTGATCTGGCCGCGCGCATCGGCGCCTACGGCCTGCCGCGCGACTCCGTCGATGCCACCACCCTGAGGGCGCTGCTCAACGCGCCGGCGCAGTCCGAGCGGGTGTCAATCCTGTTCGCCGACATGCGCGGTTATTCCCGCCTTGAGCAGACGCTGCGCCACCCGGAGCTGCTGCAGGCGCGCCTCAATGAGTTCCTGGCGATGCTCGCCAACGCCGTGCGCGCGCAGGGCGGAGTGGTCAACAAGTTTCTCGGCGATGGCCTGATGGCGCTGTTCCGCGGGCCGAACCAGGAAGCGCGTGCGGTGCGCTGCGCCCACACCATGATCGAGCGCTTTGCGCCGATGCGCAGCCGCTGGGACGAAGAGGTCAACGAATCGCTCGCCTTCATCGACATCGGCGTCGGCATCGCCACCGACACCGTGATGCTCGGCACCGTGGGCAGCGACGAGGTGCGCGAGTTCACTGCCGTCGGACGTGCGGTCAACCTCGCCTCGGCGCTCGTGCACAACGCGCGCGAGGGGCGCCGCATCCTGAGCGACCGCCAGACCGTGCGCAACGCCGCCGCCGTGATCGAGGAGTCGCGCCCGGTGCTCAATCTGCAGATCAAGAGCGTGGGCGCGGACGGGCCCAACTACGAAGTGCACGAGAT
Source organism: Burkholderiales bacterium (assembly GCA_046160545.1). Taxonomy (GTDB): domain Bacteria; phylum Pseudomonadota; class Gammaproteobacteria; order Burkholderiales; family JAEUOS01; genus JAEUOS01. The sequence goes on along the minus strand of JBJXGS010000223.1, from coordinate 1,557 downwards.
CCTGCGCCTGCGCGGCGGCGAAGGTCAGGCCGCAGCACCCGTGCCGGTGCTGCCCGCGCTGGCGATGGCGCCGGCCTCGCAGCAGGTGTTCGTCAGCTACTCGCACGCCGATGCGCCTTACCTCAACGAGCTGCACACGCACCTGCGGCCATTCCTCAAGCGCGAGAACTTCGAACTCTGGGACGACACGCGCATCGCCGCCGGCGACCGCTGGCGCAGCCAGATCGAGACCGCGCTCGCCCACGCCGGCGCCGCGGTGCTGCTGGTGAGCCCGACCTTTCTCTCGTCCGAGTTCATCGACCGGCACGAGCTGCCGCCGCTGTTCGAGGCGGCGCGCAAGCGCGGCCTGCGCATTTTCTGGGTGCCGGTATCAGCCTCCGCCTACGACGAAACCGAAATCGCCGGCTTCCAGGCCTTGCACGACCCACGCACGCCACTCGACCAGCTCGCCCAGGCCAACCGCAATGCCGCCTGGGTGAAGATCTGCCGCCAGGTTGCCAACGCCCTCAGGATGCCGGAGACCGCCTGATCCGGACCTGCGCCCGCCCGCGCGCGCGAACGAGCTCGGCAACCAGTTCGGTGTCGTGCTGCCGGATCTCGCCATTCGCAGCCGATCCGGTTGATCTCGCGTTCGTGCCCGAGGCGCCGAGCGGCGCTCGCCGTGACATCATGACACTATAACGTCATGATGCTATGCTGGCGGCGTCAACTTCCGAGGAATTGCCAATGACCACCACCGATGCCGTGCGCTCCACGGTCTACCTTGACCCGGACCTGCACCAGGCCCTGCGGCTGAAGGCGGCGCACAGCCATCGCAGCATGTCGCAGCTCGTCAACGACGCCCTGCGTCAGTCGCTGCGCGAAGACCAGGAAGACCTGGCAGCGGTACGTTCGCGCGCCCGGGAGAAGGCGCTGGGCTACGAGGAATTCCTCGCCAGGCTCAAGGCCGATGGCACGCTATGAACTGCGCTTCAAGCCTTCGGTAGCGAAGGACTTGCGCGCCATCCCGAAGGCAGATGTCCGTCGCGTCCTTGCCCGCATCGAAACGCTGCGTGTCGATCCGCGCGCACCGGGCTGCGAGAAGCTCGCCGGTGGCGACGAGCTGTACCGCATACGACAGGGCACCTACCGCATTGTCTATGCGATCCTTGATGAGCAGGTCGTCGTGGAAGTGATCCGCGTCGGCCATCGGCGCGAGGTCTACCGTGGCCGATAGGATCCCCTGAAACCGTTCGAATCTGCTCAGTGATCACCCCCGAAGCCCTCGCGACCTGGTGGCAGCGCTGGAGCAGTTTCGGTTGATAGCGGGGGATCTGAACGGCGCTTCGACCGAAGTTCAGGGCTGACGGCAGGGGTTGCAGGGAAACCCATTCTGGGTATGATCATGCCCAAAATGGGTACGAAACGACTTTCACCCTCTCGCGCCAGTGCGGCGGTGGCTCACAGCAGCATCGCGGACGCGCTCTTCACGGGCACCCAACAACGAGTGCTCGCCTTGCTTTTTGGCCAGCCTCACCGCAGCTTCTATGCGTCCGAGTTGATCAGCCTGGCGAAGGC
>JBJXGS010000222.1:0-6355 GCA_046160545.1 Burkholderiales bacterium | reverse complement strand
CGGCATATCGGGTGCCAGTCACCACCTGGCCGGATGCACCGCGGCGCGCGCGATCGTCGCGATCAACAGCGATGCGGACGCGCCGATCTTTCGCTACGCGCGCTTTGGCGTCGTCGGCGATTGCGCGGCGGTGGTTCCGGCGCTCGTTGCCGCGCTCGAGGCGGCGCGCGGCAGCGCCTGAGGCAGGGTCAGAAACCGCGCAGGACCTTCTCGCGCATGGTGACGAATCAAGGTCGCGTACGGGGATGCCACCGTGATTGACGCTGTCGATCGAGGATGGCGGCCTGCGGATGATTCCAGGTCATGCCCAAGCCCGCCTCGGCCCACCGGTCGCCTTGCCGCTTATGCGAGGCCGCGTTTCCGGTCGCCTAGCCAGCCATCACCAGCCCGCTCAACTTCTCCGCATCGGCCAGCAGCGCCGCACTCTCGCCCGAGAATACGATGCGCCCGCGGTTGAGCACGATGGCCTGTCGCGTGACCTCCAGTGCGAGCCTGGCCGATTGTTCGACCAGGATCACGGTAAGCGCTTCTTCGCGGATCAGGCGCCCGATGCTTTTCAGCAGAGTCTGCACGATGATCGGCGCCAGACCTTCGAGCGGTTCGTCCAGCAGCAGCAATGCCGGGTCGCCCATGAGCGCACGGCCGATCGAAAGCATTTGCTGCTCGCCGCCGGAAATCTGGTTGCCCATGTGGCTGCGACGCTCGGCCAGGCGCGGGAAGAGTTCGTAGACGCGCGCCATCGGCCAGCGGCCGGGGCGCGCCGCCACCGCGAGGTTCTCTTCAACGGTGAGCGAGGGGAACACGTCGCGCGTCTGCGGCACGTAGCCGATACCCATGCGCGAACGCTCGTACGGCTCGAGCGCATGAATAGGTTTGCCGCGATAGTGAATGGCGCCGCCATGAAAGCTGCTGTGACCCATGATGCTGGCCAAGAGCGTGGTCTTGCCCACGCCATTGCGGCCCAGCAGGGCGAGCGCGCCGCGCTCGGGCAATGTGAGGCTCACATCCTCGAGCACGACAGTGGGACCGTAGCCGGCGCGCAGCTTGTCGATGCGCAGCGCGGGGACTGCTCCCGTCGCCGGCACGGCGTTGCCTGCGGCCGAGGCGGCGGTGTTCGCCTCAGGCATGCGACTCCCCCAGGTACACCTCACGCACGCGCGCGTCGGTCTCGATCTCACGCGGCGTGCCCTCGCACAGCACTTCGCCCTGCACCAGCACCGTGATGCGCCGGGCGAAGCGGAACACGAGCTCCATGTCGTGCTCGATGATGAGAATGGCAATCTCTGCGGGCAGTGTGTCAAGCGCTGCGAGAATGCGTTCCGACTCGACTTTGGGAACACCGGCGGCCGGTTCGTCGAGCAGCAGGACCTTGGGGCGCAGTCCCAGTGCAATCGCGATCTCGACCAAGCGTTGCTTGCCGTAGGGCAGGTCCAGCACGCGTGCCGCGGCGTCATCGGCGATGCCGAGCGAGGCGAGCAGGTCCAGCGCTTCCTCACGCACTTCGGCATAGGCGCTCGCCGGCTTCCACCAGCGCGCTGCGCTGCCGCGCCGCTCGGCGACACCAAGCGCGACGTTGTCGAGCACGCTCAATTTGCCGAACAGGGTGTTGATCTGAAAGGTGCGGCCAAGGCCGCGCTTGACGCGCTGCGCGGATGACAAGGCTGAAACGTCTTCACCGCCGAGCAGCACGGTTCCGGAGGTCGGCTCGAGGCGGCCGGTGAGCAGGTTGACGAAGGTGGTCTTGCCGGCGCCATTCGGTCCGATCAGGGCGTGTCGCGCGCCGGGTTCGAGCGCGAAGTCGATGTTGGCGGCAACGGTGAGCGCACCGAACCTCTTGCACAGCCGGGTGGTTTGCAGGACGGCGCTCATGCGGAATCTCCGGCCTTGCCGCCCGCAGGTGCACCGGGCACGGCCCCGGGCGCAGCGCTGACCAAAGTAGCGCCCGCGGCACCGTCAGTGGAAGTCGCTGGCGATCCGCCGCGAAGCCTGGCGAGCACGCCATCGCAAATGCCGAGAATCCCGCCGCGCGCGAACAGCACGACTATCACCAGCAACAGGCCGATGCCGAAGAACCAGTATTCGGGAAACTGCTTGGCAAGAAAATCCTGCGCGATCAGGAACACGATCGGCCCGACGAACGCGCCGTACAAACGCCCGACACCGCCGAGAATCAGCATCACCATCAATTCGCCCGAGGGCTCGAAGCCGAGCACATTGAGGCCGACCACCTGATTGGTTTGCGTGAGCAGAACGCCGGCGATGCCGGCCACCACGGCCGATACCGTGTAGACGATGACCAGACGTGCAGTGACCGGGGCGCCAATGGCTTCCATGCGCGTACGATTTTCACGGATGCCGTTGAGACTCGCCCCGAACGGCGAATAAATCATGCGCCGCACCAGCCACCAGCAAATGAAGAGCAGGATCAAACACCACCAGTACGCTGTCTTGCCGAAGAGGTCAAACTTGAACAGGCCCAGAATCGGGGCCACCACCACCCCAGCGAGGCCGTCGGCACCCCCGGTCAGCTCGGTCGCCTTGTTGGCGATCTCCAGGCACACCGCCGCCACCGCGAGAGTCAGCATCAGTTGCGTCAGGCCGTGGGTACGCATGATGACCATGCCGGTGAGCAGGCCAAGCATTCCGGCGGCGAGCGCGCCTGCAATCAACTGCAAGAACGGGTCGGTCACACCGAGCTTGACCGAGACGATGCCGGCGACATACGCGCCCAGACCGAAGAACGCCGCATGCCCGAGCGTGATGATGCCTGCATAGCCGAGGATCAAATCGAGCGAGAGCGCGAACAGGATGTAGGTGAGCACGCGCGCGCCCATCGACAAATACTCGGGCAGCAAGAAGAACACCGCCACCGCCAGCACCCAGGGAAGCCACTCGGTCCAGCGGATGCGCGGATTGGCGTTGTAACCCACAGGATGCTTCATGCGGCGCGCCCCAGGAGAGGCCCATGCGCTCCGGCGGCGGCAAGCCTAAAGCGGGCATACCCGACACGATGTCTCATGCGCGCTTCCCGAAAAGACCCGCCGGACGCCACAACAAGAGACCGATGGTCGCGGCGTAGATGAAGAACGCACCGAACTGCGGCACCCAGTATTTGCACGCGGTGTCGGTAATACCGATCAGGAGCGCGGCGACGAACGGCCCGCGCAGACTGCCGAGGCCGCCAACCGACACCACGATCAAAAAGTACACCAGTTGCTCGAACGGATAGGTCGGCTGGATCGCGATGATGTCCGCACCGAGCGCACCGCCAAGGCCGGCCAGGCCGCTGCCGATGGCGAAGGTGATCGTGAACAGGCGCCTGGTGTCGATGCCAATCGATTGCGCCATCGCGCGGTTGTCGACCGCCGCACGCACCATTGCGCCCCACAACGTACGCTCGATGCCGAACCACAGCGCGCTGATCATGCCGGCGCTGAACACGATCAGAAACACGCGATAGGCGGGAAAATCGCGCCCCAGCAGCGAGAACTGGCCCTTGAGATAACCGGGCAACAGCACCGGTTGCTGCAAGGTGCCATAGATGAGGCGCGCCACGGCGACCGACATGAAAATCAGGCCGATGGTGAAGAGCACCTGCTCCAGTTCGGCCGCACCATACAGCCGCGAGTACAAAAACCTCTCGAGCAGCACGCTCACCGCCGCCACCAGCACGAACGCCAGCAGCAAGGCGAGCGGGAACGGGATCTGGAAACGCGCCAGCGAAGACACCAGGATGTAACCACCCGCCATGGCGAAAACACCATGGGCGAGATTGGTGAAGCCCATCAGACCCATCGTGATCGACAGTCCCACGGAGATCACGTACAGGATCATGCCGTAGGCGACGCCATGAAATGCGACGCTGACCAGGGACGAGAGAAACGCTTCCACGAGCGGGGAGTCGATATCGGGGAGGTGATGCGAGCCGCTGGAACGCGATGCGCTAAAAATGCCCGCGGCCGCAGCATCCCCGCCCGGCGCTGCCGACCGGGGGCGATGTGGCCGCTACAGGCGAGCGGCGCTCATTTCTTGTCGGTCTTGTCGAATTCCTTGAGCGGATCCTTGATAGCCGCGCTGATCACCTCGAGCTCGACGTTGGCGAGCAGACCGCCGACCTTGCGTACTTCACGCAGGTATTGGGGGTTGATGATGTCGCGCGTCTCCGGGTCGATCGAAAGGTTGCCGCGCGGGCTGCTGGTCGACTTGTAGGTCTTCCAGAAGTCCACCGTCTTTTGCGCGTCGATTACGCCTTTTTGCGCGCGGATGGCGGCATAGATCGCATCCATCGCATCCCATGCGCCAACCACCATGAAGCCGGGGTTGAGGTTGGCGCCATACTCCTTCTTGTAGGCGGCGACGAAGGCCTTGTTCGCCGGCCGGTCCGCCGCAGCCGAGTAGTGGTGCACGGTGGTTACGCCGAGCGCGATGTCGCCCATGCCGGCAAGTTCCTCGTCGGTGACGATGTCGCCGGTCCCGAGGTACTTGATGCCGGCCTTCTCCATCGACAAATCGCCGTAGGACTTCATCATCGCGGCGGCCTGCTTGCCGGCGGGATTGAAGGCGAAGATCACATCGGGCTTGGCGTCCTTGATGCGCTGCATGAAGGGCACGAAGTCCGGGTTGGCGAAGGGGATGCGCACCGAACCGATGATTTCACCACCGCCTTCCTTGAAGCCGCGCGTGAAACAGCCTTCGGCTTCGTGGCCCGGCGCGAAGTCGCTCACCGCGGTGTACGCCTTCTTGTATTTCTTCGCCGCCCACTGCCCCGCCGGGTAGGCTGACTGGCAGAGCGTGAACGACATGCGCGACATGAAAGGCGCGGCGTTAAGGATCCTCGCGCCTGCAGCGTTCATGCTCATCACCGGCACCTTGGCCTCGGTCGAGAGCGGCGCGATGGCGGCCAGATTCGGTGTCCAGACGATGCCGGTGATGATGTTGACCTTGTCGCGCACGATCATCTCCTGCGCGATGCGCTTGGCAACGTCCGGGTTGGCACCGGTGTCGTCGCGCTGCACGATCTCGACCCTGACGCCGGGCGGAAGCTTGTCGGCGTTCATCTTCATGTAGAGCTTGACGCCCTTGTCGATCTGGTCACCTTGCGCGGCGCCGGGGCCACTGTAGGTGCTGATCAGGCCGATCTTGACAGTCTGTGCGGCGACAGGCAATGCGCCAAACGCGACGCCGAGCGCGGCCGCGGCGAGTGCCAAGCGCAGCGTGGTGCGAACCGTGGAAGTCTTCATGCTGTCTCCTGATGTTATGAGTCGTCGATCCTTAAAGGAAGTATAGCGCCCGGCATACCTTCACTCGCGCCATTTTGCATCCAGCAGATATGCCGGGGTGGCATACCAAAAGCGTGGCCGCCGATGGATGCTTTGGATTGCGCACTGCACCATGGGTTTGCGCCGGCACGCGCCTCCCCGTTTCAGAACCCGCGCAGAACCTTCTCGCGCATGGTGACGAATTCTTCGGCCGCAGTCGGATGGATGCCGACGGTGTCGTCGAACTGCTGCTTGGTGAGCCCGGCCACGACCGCGATGCCCATGCCCTGGATGATCTCCGGCGCATCGGCGCCGACCATGTGCACGCCGATCACCTTTTGCGATTTCGACTCGACGATGAGCTTCATGTAGCTCTGCTCGTTGCGGCCCGAGAGGGTGTGCTTCATGGGCCGGAACCTGGCCTGGTAGACCTCCACCCGGCCGTATTTCTGGATTGCCTGTTCCTCGGTGTCGCCGACGGTGCCGATGGGCGGTTGGCTGAATACCGCCGAGGGGATGTTGGCGTGCGACACCGGGGTGGGCCGGTTGTTGAAGAGGGTGTTGGCCAGCGCCTGGCCCTCGCGGATGGCCACCGGGGTCAATTGCACGCGGTGCGTGACGTCACCCACGGCGTGAATGCTCGGCACGGAGCTGTGGCCGTACTCGTCGACGACGACCGCGCCGTTCTCGTCCAGTTCAACGCCGGCCTCGGTAAGCCCCAGGCCGGCGGTGTTGGGCATGCGGCCGGTGGCGAACATGACGCAGTCGCAATCGATGGTGATGTCGACATCGCTGGTGCGTACGCGCAGGGCGCCGCCGTGCCGCTCGATGGATTTCAATTCGTTACGCAGCAATACGCGAATGCCCTTGGCCTCGATCTGGCCGCGCAGGTGCGCGCGCACATCGTCGTCAAAGCCGCGCAGGATCTCCGAGCCGCGGTAGGAAAGCGTGACTTCCGCCCCGAGCCCGCGAAAGATGCCGGCGAATTCCACCGCGATATAGCCGCCGCCGACCATCAGCACGCGCCTAGGCATTTCCTTGAGCTCGAAGGCCTCGTTGGAGCTGATGCCCAATTCCGCGCCCGGGATGTCGGGCTT
>JBJXGS010000221.1:0-10763 GCA_046160545.1 Burkholderiales bacterium | reverse complement strand
GATCGCATGGAGCAGAAGGCCGGCGCCGACGGCACCATCACCAGGAAGGAAGCGGTGCGCATCGAGCACGCGCAGGACCGTCAATCGCGTCACATCAAGCGCGAGAAGCACGACCGCCAGCACGACTTCAACCACGACGGCAAACGTGATCGCCGTCACGGCAAATCGTGAACTTTTGTGGGTGGGCTTGAAATAGCGCAGCAAAACCCCCACTATTCGTTCATGGACCTGTCATGGCGGTAGCGCATACTGCGCTTCGTTTTGCAGGGCTGCCGGATCCACAAACGATCGAATCGCCGCGGGGATGCCCGCGGGTTGGGTCAGGAGACGGCAGCAGTTTCACAGTAGTATCACTCTAGGCGGGCCACCGTTTCATCGATAGGGCGGGGCAGCCGGGCACAACGGCCGCAAGAATTGCGGCCGTTAACTTTTGGAAATTCGGAAAAGGCTCACCCGGCAATCGCCGGACGCGTACAGCCGGCGCTTGAGCGCCGCGCATCAGAAGGCCGCGAGAGCGGAACGCGCAGCCGGCGCTACCTGGGCGGAGCGAGAGCTTCGCGGATGATCGCGGCGATGGTCTTGAAGTCGTTGCGGCCCTTGTACTTGACCCGAACATGGCGCATGGTCTCGCCGTCGCCTTCGATGATCTTGTACTTGCCAGCCAGGCACGCACCGTTCCACAACTGCACGTTGGCATGGGTGGCGTGCGGGACGAGAGACAGCAGGTTGCGCCCGCGCGAATAGACCGGGTTGCCCCATTTGACGGTCTCGACGATTTTCGGATCGGCCGCCAGCACCATCTCGCGCAGGCGATGCATGGTCGCCTGCTGCTCGTACGGAAGCGTCTGGATCAGCTTTTCCACCATCAGCATCGAGTCTCCCCCTTCATGTCGGGCCGTGCCTGTGACGACCATGCTACGCCGTCTGTGCGGCGGTTTCAACGGCATCGTACACGTCCGGGCTTGCATGTGCCGCCGTCGCCCGCATGTAGACTGGCGGACGTTCAGCCTACAGCACCCTGCAGCACGGAAAGATGCGTCATTTCACGAACAGCGGCGAGCCTTCGCCGGTCACCCGCCCTGAGAAGAGCGGCTGGACCACCATCGCGACCCTGATTCCCTACCTGCTGGAGTACAAGGGGCGGGTAGCGCTGGCGCTCGCCTTTCTGCTGGCCGCCAAGCTGGCCAACGTCGGCGTGCCCCTCATCATGAAGGAGATCGTCGACGGCCTGGGCATCGTGCTGACCTCGCCCGATCGCCTGGCCATGGGCGTCATCGTCGGGCTCCTGATTGCTTACGGCGTGGCGCGCCTGTCGACGACCATCTTTACCGAACTGCGCGAATTCGTCTTTGCCAAGGTCACCCAGTCCGCGGTGCGGCGCATCGCCTTGCAGGTGTTCCGCCACCTGCATTCGCTGTCGCTGCGGTTTCACCTGAACCGCGCGACCGGCGGCATGACGCGCGACATCGAGCGCGGGTCGCGCGGTGTTTCGTCGCTGGTCTCCTACACGCTCTATTCGATCCTGCCGACGCTGCTGGAGATTTCCCTGGTGCTGGGCATCCTGGCCTGGAAGTACGACGCCTGGTTCGTCGTCATCACCGTGGTCGCGCTGACTTCCTACATCGTCTGGTCGTTCGCCGTCACCGAGTGGCGCACCAACTTCCGCCGCACCATGAACGACCTTGATTCCAAGGCCAATGTGCGCGCCATCGATTCGCTGCTCAACTACGAGACGGTCAAGTACTTCAATAACGAGGAGTACGAGGCGCGGCGTTACGACCGCAGCATGGCGCGCTGGGAGGCCGCCGCGGTCAAGAGCCAGACCTCGCTGTCGCTTCTCAATACCGGCCAGAGCGCGATCATCGCGATGGCGGTGACGGCCATCATGTGGCGCGCCACACTCGGTGTTGCCAACGGCAGCATGACCCTGGGCGACCTGGTGCTGGTCAACGCGTTGATGATCCAGCTCTACATCCCGCTCAATTTCATGGGCGTCCTGTATCGCGAGATCAAGCAGTCGCTGGCCGACATGGAGCGCATGTTCACGCTTCTTGACGAGAATCGCGAAGTCGCCGATGCGCCGGGCGCGCCGGAGTTGCGCCTGCAAGGCGCCGCGATCCGCTTCGAGCACGTGGATTTTTCCTACGAGCCCAACCGGCAGATCCTCTTCGATGTCGACTTCGAGGTGCCGGCCGGCAAGACCGTCGCGGTGGTCGGTCACAGCGGGTCGGGCAAGTCGACACTGGCGCGCCTCTTGTATCGCTTCTACGACGTCAACCCCGGCGCCGGCGCGATCCGCATCGACGGGCAGGACCTGCGCGAAGTGGCCCAGGGGTCGCTGCGCCGCGCCATCGGCATCGTGCCGCAGGACACGGTGCTGTTCAACGACACGATCTACTACAACGTCGCCTACGGCGATACCGGGGCCGGCGAGGACCAGGTTCATGGCGCCGCACGCATGGCGGCGATCCACGATTTCGTCCTCTCTCTGCCGGCCGGCTACCAGACCATGGTCGGCGAGCGCGGGTTGAAGCTCTCCGGCGGCGAAAAGCAGCGCGTCGCGATCGCCCGCGCGCTGCTCAAGAACCCGGCCATCATGATCTTCGACGAGGCGACCTCGGCGCTCGACTCGCAGACCGAGAAGTCGATCCAGGGAGAGTTAAAGAAGATCGCCGAGAACCGCACCACGCTGGTGATCGCGCACCGCCTGTCGACGATCGCCGACGCGCACCAGATCATCGTCATGGATGCCGGGCGCATCGTCGAACGCGGCAACCACGCCGAGTTGCTGGATCGTGGCGGCCATTATGCGCAGATGTGGGCGCTGCAGCAGCAGGAAGAAACCGAACCCGCGCCAGCGGCTGCATCGGCAGGCGCTTCTGCAAGCGGGCCCGCGTTGCGCGCCGCCTGAAGCGTCGGCGCGGTGCTGCTGCCCTGCCCCGAGGTTCCCGTAGCCCTCGACGCGGCGGCCGCGCCACTGCGTGCACGCTGCGTGGATGCCACCGCGGCACTGGCGGTCGCGTCAGTAGAATGGTCGCAGGCAAGTCACGGGAGCCCGGCGGGGGCCAAGCATGGAGAGCAAGTGGCTTGAAGATTTTGTCAGTCTGGCCGAGACACGCAGCTTTTCCAAGTCCGCGGAGATGCGCCACGTCACGCAGCCGGCCTTCTCACGGCGCATCCGCGCGCTCGAATCCTGGCTTGGCGGCGACCTGGTCGATCGTACCGTCTTCCCGACCCGGCTGACGCCTGCCGGCGAGCGGTTTCTCACCCATGCGGTGGCACTCCTGGCCGCCGTCCACAACGCCCGCGCCGAAGTGCGCGGCGAGTCGCCGCTGCCACAGGACACGGTACGTTTCGCCCTGCCGCACACCCTGGCGCTGACCTTCTTTCCCAGATGGTTAGGCGAGGTTGAGGCCGGCTTCGGCGCGGTCTCCAGTCGCCTCACCGCGACCAACGTGCACGACGCTGTCATGGCCCTGGTCGAGGGCAACTGTGACCTCCTGATCTGCTATCACCACGCGCGCCAACCGGTGCAACTGGATCCGGCGCGCTATGAGATGCTGATCCTTGGCAGCGAGCGCCTGCGGCCCTACGCGGCGCCCGCCAAGCGCGGTGTCGCGCGCTTTGCACTGCCTGGCCGTCCCGCTGCGCCGCTACCCTACCTGGCCTATTCGCCCAACGCCTATCTGGCGCGCATGGCCGACCTCATGCTGGAAGCCGCGCCGCGCCGCGCGCAGCTCAGGAAGGTCTACGAAACCGACATGGCCGAAGGGCTCAAGGTGATGGCGCTGGAAGGCCACGGCATCGCTTTCCTGCCCGAGAGCGCGGTGACCCGCGAGGTCGCACAGGGCCTCTTGTGCGCAGCCGGCGCCGAGGCCTGGATGGTGGCCATGGAAATCCGCATGTACCGCGAGCGCCGCGGCGGTCCCGGCTTCGTCGATCGATTGTGGAACCACGTGCGCGATGCTGACGGTGGGCGTCATGCGCGTTCGGCATGAGTTTGATCACTGACAGGGAATCCGACATGGCCGCCAGACGCAAATCAGGGGACCGCGGCTTCGACGTGGTCTTGTACGGCGCAACCGGCTTTGTCGGCCGGCAGACCGTGGCGTATTTCGCCAGGCACGCCGGCGCGCTGCGCTGGGCGCTGGCGGGCCGCTCGCGCGACAAGCTGGAAGCGCTGCGCAATGCGAGCGGGGCCAGGGACGCCGGCATCATCGTCGCCGACGCTGCCGATGCCAAAGCATTGAATGAACTGGCAGGCAGCGCGCGCGTGGTGCTGTCGTCGGCCGGGCCCTTCGCGCGTTACGGCAGCACGCTGGTTGCTGCCTGCGTCGCTCACGGCACGCACTATTGCGACATCACCGGCGAGACGCCGTGGGTGCGCGACCTGATCGATCGCCATCACGCAGATGCTCAACAGAGCGGCGCGCGCATCGTGCCCTGCTGCGGGTTCGATTCGGTGCCCTCGGACCTGGGCGCCTGGCTCGTCGCCAGCACCCTGGCGCGCGAGCATGGCGAGGCCTGCGTCAGCGTCAAGGCCTGCTTCTCGATGCGCGGCGGGCTCAACGGCGGCACGCTGGCCTCGCTGGTCAACATCCTCGATTCCGGCGAGCGCAAACGCCTGGCCGACCCTTTCCTCCTTAACCCGGCCCCACCCAAGGGCGTCGATCCGCGCCGGCATGCCGACCCGGTCGCACCGCATCGCGATGCCGACTTCAAGGCCTGGGTCGGGCCGTTCTTCATGGGACCGATCAACACCCGCGTCGCGCGACGCAGCGCGGCCTTGCTAAGCGGTCGCGGCAAGGAACGCATCTACGCGCCGGACTATCACTACCAGGAGTACCTGCGTTTCGGCGGCGGCGCGGCCGCGGGGTTCATCGCCGCCGGCATGAGTGTGGGGATGGCCGTGGGCCAGGGCGCGCTGCGCTTCAAGCCGGCACGCTGGGTGGCCGAGGCACTCGGGCCGCCGCCGGGGCAGGGCCCTTCTGAACGTAGCATGGACCGTGGCTCGTTTCGTTGCGAGTTGGTCGGTGTGGGCGAGAAAGGTGCCGTGGTGCGCGGGCGCATCGCCGGGCGCGGCGACCCCGGCAACCGGGCAACGACGATCTTCGTCTGCGAATCGGCGCTTGCGCTCGCGCTTGACGCCCACAAGCTGCCGGGCGGGGCAGGTTACGGCGGGGTGCTCACCCCGGCCAGCGCACTGGGCGACGTGCTGGCGCGACGGCTTGCGGCGGCGGGAATGACCATCGAACCGCTGGGCTGAACCTCAGTACCCGGGCGGTGGCTTAAAGCCGCCGATCAGCTTGCCTATTTCCCCGGCCAGCCAGATCGTGGAGAGGTCACCGAATTCCGGGCCGACGATCTGCAGGCCCACCGGCAGGCCTGTCTGACTCAAGCCCACCGGCGCGACCGTGGACGGCAACAGGGGGGCCGTGGCCAATCCCGCCCAGAACAGCTGGGCGAAATAAGGATGATCGGCACCATTGATGCGCATGCGCCGCGCGGCCATCGGTTCGCTCGCATCGTGCGCAAAGGCCGGTGTGGCGGTGATCGGCATCAGCATCAGGTCGTGCCGGCCGAAGAAATCGTGCCAGGCCCAGCGCAGCCGTTCGCGCCGATGATTGGCGTCGAACACCTCCTTGAAGCTGGCCGTGGAGGCGCGTAGCGCCATGGCATGTTCGCTTTGGTCAGCGTCGTGCAGACGGCCGCGCGCGGCCACCAGGTCGGCCATGTCGGAACGCCGCGCCGCCATGTTCGCCTGCAGCAGCATCAGATAGGTGCGATGGGCCTCTACTGGATCGAACGCAGGCCGGGCCTTGAAGTCCACCTTGGCGCCGGCCTTCGCCAGCGCGCGCGCCGCGGCCTCGATGCCTTGCTTGACCGCATCGTCCACCGGTGCGATCACAGGTTCGTCCAGCCACACCGCTACGCGCAGGCCCTTGAGTTGCCTGGGCGCGGCGGGAAGCCTGTAGCGCATGCCGCGCGCGGTCAACACATCCGGCCCGGCAGTCACCTCGAGCGCCAGCGCCAGGTCGACTGCGCTGCGCGCCAGCGGGCCGATTACCGACAAGTCGGCCTCTGCAACCGGCAGCGTGGTCAAGGCGTGGCCGCGCTTGGGCACAATGCACCAGGTCGGCTTGTGCCCGTAGACGCCGCAGTAGGCGGCCGGGTTGCGGATGCTGCCGCCGATGTCGCTGCCGAATTCCAGCGCCGAGAGTCCCGCCGCCACCATGGCTGCGCCCCCGCCGGAGGATCCGCCCGGCACACGCTGCACATCCCAGGGGTTGCTGGTCCTGCCGTAGACCGCGTTGTAGCTCTGGAAGTCGGCCAGGTTCAAGGGCACGTTGCTCTTGCCGAACACCACCGCGCCGGCGGCCTTGAGGCGCGTGACCGCCAATGCATCGGTCGACGCCACGTGATCCTGGCGCGGCAGGTTGCCCCAGGTGGTGGGATGCCCTGTCAGGTCGAAGGACTCCTTGACCGTCATCGGCAGGCCGTGCAGGGGCCCCCAGATTTCGCCGCGCGCGCGTGCCCGGTCGGCGGCGCGGGCGCGCTTCATCGCCGCCTTGCGGTCGTCCACCACAAAGGCGTTCAACGCCGGGTTGAAACGATCGACACGCGCGAGGTAGGCGGCAAGCAGTTCGACGCTGTCGATCCGGCCGCGGCGCAGCGCGGCAGCCTGTGCGGATGCCGAGCCGAAGGGGAAGCTTGTGATCATGAAGTTGAACCTCCAGTGATGCCGCGCGCCGTAGCGAGCGCGGTGGCGGCGACTCGATGAACCACCGGGGATGCAGTCTTACTCCGGCTTCAAACCCGTGGCCTTGACCACCGGGCCCCAGCGGGCGATCCCGTCGCTGATGGTCTTGGCGAATTGTTCAGGCGTGTCGGCCACGATCTCGGCGCCCAGCGCGGCCAGGCGCTCGGCCGCGTCCTTTTCGCGCAGGGCCTTGACGGCCGCGCCGTTCAGGCGCGCGACGATCTCGCGCGGCAGGCCACCGGGCCCGACCAGGCCGAACCACGCCGACACATCAAAGCCCGGATAGCCGGATTCGGCGACCGTCGGTGTGTCCGGAAAGAGCGGCGAGCGCTTGGCGCTGGTCACGGCGATCAGTTTCAATTTACCGCCCTTCACGTGGGCAGCCGCTGCCACCAGCGAAGAGTCCGCCGACAAGGTCACCGTGCCAGCCAGCAGGTCGGCCATGGCCGGAGCGGCGCCCTTGTACGGCACATGGTTCAACTGGATGCCGGCGCGCTGCGCGAAATGCTCCATGCCCAGGTGCACGATTGTGCCCACGCCGGTGGACGCGTAGGCAAGCTTGCCGGGGTTGGCCTTGGCGTGCGCCACCAGATCGGCGACGTTGCTGGCCGGCAGGCCAGGATGGGCGACCAGTGCGCCGATGGTCAGGCAGAGGTTGGTGATCGGGGCAATGTCCCGCACCGGATCGAAGGGCATCTTGGCGAACACATGGGGCCCCACCGAGAGCGCCGAGATCGTCGCCACACCGATGGTGTAGCCGTCGGCGGGCGCCTTGGCGATGCTTTCGGTGCCGATCATGCCCCCCGCTCCCGGGCGGTTTTCCACCACCACCGGCTGGCCCAGCGCTTCGGAAATTCCCTTGGCGGCGGTGCGCCCGCAGATGTCGGTCGGACCGCCGGGCGGAAACGGCACAATGAAGCGGATCGGCTTGACGGGATAGGCCTGCGCCCAGGCGGCCGGGGCGACCAGGCTTGCCAGGAGTACGCACAAGGCGCGCGCAGCGGTTCTTAGCCTATGCAGCGCGATGTTCCTGATCCGGTCCCGGGTGATACGGCTTCTTCGCATTTCCTGTCCTCGCAAGCGGGGTTGGCGTCAAACACCTGTTGCCGGTTGGCTGTGGCAGGGCGGCATGGTCACCCTGCCTTGCGTCGCGCCGACGGCCGCGCGGCCGTCAGGTCGGCCTCGTTGATGCGCCGCGCCTAGAGCGCTGCCTGATAGAGCTGCGCGTAGTCCTCGGCGCTGGGCTTGCGCGGCGCGCCGAAGTGGGCCAGGTCCGATAGCGCATAGGGCACGAGATCAGGAATCATCTCCGCGGTCACGCCCATCGCACGCAGGCCCGCAGGCAGGCCGATGGCCGCGTTGCGTGCCTCGATCGCACGCGCCAGGTCGGCACCGGCATCCAGTCCCATCGCGGTGCGCAGGCGCGCGTACTTCTCGCCGCACACCGGTTCGTTGAAGCGCAGCACCGTCGGCAGGATCACCGCGTTGAGCGTGCCGTGATGCGCTTTCAGGTCGTCGCGCCGTCCGACGGCGTGGCTCATCGAATGCACCGCCCCCAGTCCCTTGACGAAAGCCATCGCGCCTTCGGTCGAGGCCATCATCATCTGCCAGCGCGCATCGCGATCGGTGGCGCCATTGGCCACCGCGGCCTCGATGGCGCGCCAGCCGCGATACAGGCCGTCCAGACCCACGCCCTCGGCCGGCGGGTTGACCTGCGGGGTCAGCACGGCTTCGATGCAATGGGTGATGGCATCCATGCCGGTGGCGGCGGTCATGAGCGGCGGCAGGCCCAGGGTGAGCTCAGGATCGCAGATTGCCGACTTGGGGATCAGGAGTGGATGTGCCACGGTGAGCTTACGGCTGTCGCCCATGATGATGACGATGCCCACCGACACTTCCGAGCCGGTGCCCGCAGTGGTGGGAATGCAGATCACCGGAGCCACGCTCTTGATGAGCTTGCCGCCGCCCTTGAGCGGGTCGTACTGGGCAAGCGGTTCACCGGAGCCGGCCAGGAGGGCGACGCCCTTGCCGAGGTCCATCGACGAGCCGCCGCCTAAGCAGATGACCCCATCGCAGCCCTCGGCACGGTACTGTGCCAGCGCGGCAAGCGTAGCGGTCTCGGTCGGGTTGCCCGGCGTGCCGTCGAACACCGGCAGTGCGGCGCCGTCGGGTACGGCGGCCTGCACGCGCTCGAGCAGGCCGGCGCCGCGCACGCCACGGTCGGTCACGAAAAGGGGACGCTTGATCCCCAGGCGGCTCATTTCCGGCGCCAGCATCTTGATGGCGCCGAAATCGAAGTGGGTAGTGGTGAGGTAGCTTAAGACGGGCATGGTGGCAGGAGGGAACGGTTGGTCGAGGCAGGGGCGGGGAGTATAGGTCAGGCGTTGTAGTTGAGCTTCAAGCCCGGCACCGGCCAGTCGTCGATGGCCACCAGCCGCCCGCTGCCCGACAGGGTCACGTAGAGGGTGCGCATGTCACGTCCGCCGAAGCAGCAGTTGGTCGTGTAGATATCCGGCAGCGGCACGTGGCTCACCAGGCTGCCATCGGGGGAGACGACGGTCAGGCCGCCGTGCAGCAGCGTGGCGACGAGCACATTGCCCAAGGAGTCGACGGCCATCGAATCGAAGCGCTGGAAATGCCCTCCCGGGGCTGCCACGACCAGGCGTGCGCCCTGCGGCGACGGCCAGGGTGCCTTGGCCACCTGGCCGGGCGCGGTGATGTCGAAGGCCCACAGGCGCGCGGCTTCGGTCTCCGCGTAATAGAGGGTTGCGCCATCGGGCGACAGCGCGGTGCCATTGGCGGTCAGAGTGGGGCGGGCGATGACCTCGATGGCGCTGCCGTCGGCGCGCGCGTAATACACGCCGCCGCGGTCCATTTCGCGCTCGCGCACCTTGCCCAGGTCGGTGAAGTAGAAGCCGCCGTGGGCATCGAAGACCAGGTCGTTGGGTCCCTTGAGAGGCACCTCGCCCGCGCGGTCGTAGACGCGCTCGGCGCGGCCGGTGGCCAGGTTCACGCGCTCGATGCGGCCACCGGAATAGTCGTCGGCCTGGGCCACCGGCCGATGCACCCCGCCGGGATCGCGCGTCCACTTGAAGCCGCCGTTGTTGCAGACATAGACCGCACCGTCGGGGCCGATGGCGGCGCCGTTGGGCCCGCCGCCCAGGTCCGCCACCACCTGCACGCGCCCGTCGGGTGTGACGCGGCTGAGTGTGCCGCGCGCGATCTCGACTATCAGCACCGAGCCGTCGGCCAGCGCGACCGGGCCTTCCGGGAATTGCAGGTTGGCGGCGACTTCGCGAATCTTCATGTTCGTTCCTGGCAGGATGGCAGAGTGCCGCGATTCTATGGAGTTCCGGCGCGACGTTCCGGCATTGGCGCTGCGGTTGGCTCTACTATTGGCGATTCTTCTGCACACCCCCCCATGCACATGACGACTTCTGCCGCCGACCGCCTGAGCGCCGCCCGCGAGCACGCGCGCGCGCTCGACCGCAAGGACCCGCTTGCGCCACTGGCGCATGAATTCCTGCAGCCGCAGCACACCATCTACCTGGACGGCAATTCGCTCGGCATGCTGCCCAAGGGCGCGCTGCCGCTCATGCGCCGCACCCTCGAGGACGAGTGGGGCCAGGGCCTGATCCGCAGCTGGGTGGACACCGATTGGTACCGCAAGGTGAGCGTGCTTGGCGATCGCATCGGCAAGCTCATCGGCGCGGCGGGCGGCCAGACCATCGTCGTCGACACGACCTCGCTCAATCTCTTCAAGGTGCTTGTCGCCGCGCTACGCCTGGCGCCGGGACGCAGGCGCATCGTGTCCGAGGCATCGAATTTCCCGACCGACCTCTACATGGTGCATGGCGTGCGTGAACTGTTCCCGGGGACCGAACTCGTGCTCGCCGGGCGCGACGGCACGCTCGACGAACTCGTCGACACCGATACCGCGTGCGTGCTCCTGACCCAGGTCGACTTTCGCACCGGCGCGCGCCACGACATGGCCGAGGTGACC
>JBJXGS010000220.1:0-10716 GCA_046160545.1 Burkholderiales bacterium | reverse complement strand
GGCAGCTCGCTGCCGCACCACCAGAGCGGGCGCCTGCGCATCGTCGGCGTGGCGTCGGCCAAGCGCCTGGCGGCGGCACCCGATATTCCCACCGTGGCCGAGTCGGCCGATCTGGGCAAGCCCTTCGAGGCCATGCTGTGGAATCTGGTGGCAGTGCCGAAGGACACGCCCGAGGCCGTCCGGCGCACGCTGTCCGAGGCCACCCGCCGCGCCATGAACGACTCCGCCCTGCGTGCCAAGTTCGAGGAGCAGTCGATCTTTCCCGATCTGCACATCGGGCATGCCGCCGCGCTGGCCTATCTCCAGGCCGAGTCAGCGAAGTGGAAGCCTGTCATCGATGCACTCGGCGCGCAGGTGCGGCAGTGAGCGTACCGACGCAGCGACGCGTGGACGAACCCGCGCGGGAAAGGGGGGGCGATCGTGGCTGAAAAATTGATCGCGGTGCATTCCAGCCTCAGCCTGGACCTTGCCACAAGAATCACCGATGAGGCATTGCGCCTGCGCCGCCAACATGACCTTCTGCCGCTGGCAGTGATGGTGCTCGATGCCGGCGGCAACGTGGTGAGCTTTCGCCGCGAGGACGGCTGCGGCGTGCTGCGTCATGACATCGCGATGGGCAAGGCCTGGGCTGCGCTCGGCATGGGCATGGCCACACGACAGATTCGCGATCGGCTGGCCAATCGCCCCACCTTCCAGGCCGCACTCGCGGCTGCGGCGCAGGGCCGCTTCATCCCGACGCCGGGCGGCGTGCTTGTCGTCGATCCCCAGGGTCAGGCGATCGGCGCGGTGGGCATCAGCGGCGACGCCTCCGACAAGGACGAGTTTTGCGCCATCGGCGCAATTCGCGCTGCAGGCTTCATTCCCGAACCGCCCGAACCGGCGGACACCTGGCGGGAACACACCCTCTGAAGTCCTCGTCAATACGCGCGCCAGGAGATGCACTTGACCTCCACGGCCGCTGACTGGATACCGGCGTGCGCTTTCTGCGAAAAAGGCGCGCATGCCCTCCAGCACTTGCGCGCCACCGCCATGGTCTCGGCGCTCACGCCGCACTTCATCGCCAGCGCCGCCTGATGGGGCTGGCGTCGGCGTGGAATCAGCCCGGCGGCGCGTCGAGCAAGCGCTGCACCACGGTGCAGAAGTCCTCGACCGCGTTGGCCTTCAGGATAACGTCGGGCACGCCGATGGCCGCAAGGTCGCTGCGCAGTGCTTCGGTGACGTAACCCGAAGCCACCGCGATGCGCAGGTCGGGACGGATTGCCCGCGCAGCGCGCGCCACATCGAGCCCGGAAAGTCCGGGCATGTTGTAGTCGGTGACCAGGAGGTCGAACGCCCCCGGGTCGGCGCGCAGCGTGGCAAGCGCCTCCTCGGGTTTCAAGAAACCGGTGACTTGGTAGCCGCGACGGCCGAGCAGCCGTGTGACCAGCGAGACCAGTGCTTCATCGTCGTCCACGTAGAGCACCGAGTGACCGGCACCCGAGCCCTGTACCTGGGCACGCGGAGCTTCCGGCACCGGGATGGCCGCAACCGGCGACACGGGGAGGTAGACGTCGAAACGGCTGCCTCGGCCGGGGGTGCTCGTCACGAGGATATCGCCCTGGTGCCCGCGCACGATGCCGTGCACCACCGCGAGGCCGAGGCCCGTGCCCTCTCCGACCGGCTTGGTGGTGAAGAAGGGCTCGAAAATGCGCGCCACAGTCGCCGCATCCATGCCGTCGCCGTCATCGGCCACCGACAGGCGCACCCAGTCCCCGGGCTGCAACTGGCTCGAGAGCGCGCTCGCCGCCGCAGCGTCCAGTGTGACCGGTGCGGCCGAGATCTCGATACGCCCGGCGCGCCCGGGCATCGCCTGTGACGCGTTGAGGGCAAGATTGAGCAGGACCTGCTCGACTTGCGTCGGCTCGGCCAAAATCATCGGCAGGTCGGCGGCGATATCGGTCTCGACGAGTACGCGAGCCGGCAGGGCCGAGCGCAAGAGGCGTGCCACCTCGCTGACAAGCGGTCCTGGGGAGACGGGACTGCGCTCGACGCCTTGTCGGCTGCTGAACGAAAGGATCTGCCTGACCACGGCGCGCGCGCGCTCGCCGGCCTTGCGGATCTCCTCCAGGCTTTCCTGCAGGCGCGGGTTGTCGCCGGCGTCGCCTCTGGCAAGCTCGACGTTGCCAAGGACGGCGCCGATGATGTTGTTGAAATCGTGCGCGATGCCTCCGGCAAGCGTGCCGATCGCTTCCATCTTCTGTGATTCGCGCAGTTGCGCCTCCAGCGACGCGCGCGCCTCCTCGGCAGCCTTGCGTGCGCCGATGTCGGTGACGAAACCCTCCAGTGCCAGCAACTCCCCGCCGGGCGCGTAGATGCCGCGGCCGCGCTCCCACACCCATTTCGTCGGACCGGACTTGGTGACGATGCGGTACTCGCACTCGAAAGGCAGGTGTGCTGCGATGGCCTCCTGCACCGTGTTCCAGACCCACTCGCGGTCCTCGGGATGGATTTCGGCACCGCAACTGATGGAGCGCTCGACGAGATACTCGCGTTGCGCGTAGCCGGTGATGCCGAGGACCCCCTCGCTGATGTACTCCGGCGTGTAGTTGGGGTCGTTGGCGACGCGATAGGCGTATCCGGGGAGGTTGGCAAGCAGGTTGCGCAGGCGCTCCTCGCTCGTGGCGAGCGCCTGGCGTGCCGCGTACTGTTGCGAGACATCGGCGAACACCATGACCACGCCCACGATGGCACCGGATGCATCTCGAATCGGGGCGGCGCTGTCGGCGATCTGGTATTCGGTGCCGTCGCGCGAGTGCAGCGCCGCGTGGTTCGCCAGGCCGACGACCGCGCCGGCGGCGAGCGCCTTGGCCACCGGGTCGACGATCGGCTCGCCGTTGCGAGCGTCGTAGACGCGAAAGACGTCGGACAGGGGGCGCCCCACTACCTCGGCGAGCGGCCAGCCGGTGAGCCGCTCGGCGGCCGGATTCATGCGCGTGATGCGCGCGGCGGCATCGGTGGCGATGACACCGTCGCCGATCGAATCCAGGGTCACGGCGAGACTCTGCTCGCTGCGCCTGAGGACAGCCTCGCCGTCGTCGCGGGCATCGAGCGCGCGGTTGAACTGCTGCGCCACCGTGCGCACTTCGGTCGGGCCGGCGAGCTCGGCACGTACGCCAAACTTGCCGGCCGCAACCTGCGATGCCGCGCTGGCGAGCACCGACACCGGTCGAACGATGTTGCGGCTTAAGCGCCACCCCAGCAACAGCGCGACGATCAGCGTCGCAAGGCCGATGGCGATATTGCGCACGAACCTCGTCCTGTAGTTGGCATAGACATCGCTCTCGGCCAGGCCGGTGACGACCCGCCATTCGAGTCCGTCTATGGTCGAGTAGGCGTACAGGCGCTGCACCTCGTCCGGGCCGGGAGTGGAGACGAATCCCGAGCGCGTGCCGTGCGACGCCGCCTGTGCCGCCGCCGGGCGCGACGTCCCGAGGTACTTGGCGGCTTCCGCCGAGCGCAGGACGATGTTGTTGTTGCGGTCGGTCACCGCGACGATCGCATTGGGCGGCACCGCGGCGAATATCGATTCGCCCAGTCTCAGCAGGTCGACCGGCATCGCCAGCAGGCCGATCATCCGGCCTTCCGTGTCACGCACCGGGTGGGTGAGCACGGAGACCCAGCGCCCGACCTGGCGACCCTTGAAGGCATCGCCGACCAGGAAACCGTCGCTCTTCAGGGCTTCGCCAAACCACGGGAAGTCCTGGGTGTTCAGGCGTGGAATCGGATTGGTCAGGAAGGAACAGACGATGTTGCCGTTCAGATCGCGGATGCCAAGGGTGGTGTATTCCGGGTTGAGCTTGACGAACTCGGCGACGATCGGGTCGCAACGCGCGGGGTCGAGCGCCTGTACCAGAGGACGGGCCGCCAGGCGTGCCAGCGTGGCCTGCGCCTGGCCCAGAAACCGGTTGAGGTTCTGCTCGGCATTCGCGCCGATGATGCGCACCCAGGCCTCGGCATCCTCGCGCGCGTGGCGGGCGTCGTCGATCCGGAAGAAGGTAAACATCAGGGCGGCCGGAAAAACCACCGCCAGGACAAGGATGTATACCTGGACTCGGACCGAGTTCCAGTCGGGTTTAAAGCGCAATCTGGGAGCTTTCGACGACGGGAAGGGAGTGTCCCAGAGGGAATGATATTGCAAAGCGACAGCCCCCGGGCAGCGCGGGTTTGCCTGGCGCATGCCGCCTGTGTCCCGGCTTTGTGGACCACGCCGGAAATGTCGGGCCGCACGGCAGGCTCAGGTTGTGCCCGCCGCTGCCGTTAACAGGTTCGAATGGAGGTTTGTTGGCAATGGACGATCAGCAGGCGCGCCTGAACGCGCTGGTCCGAATCTCGTCGGACTGGTTCTGGGAACTCGACGCGCAGCTTCGTTTTACCCTGATCGCGGGGCAAGGCATGCGCGCCATCGGGCTCGACCAGGAAAAGTTGCTCGGGCTGCGCCGCGACCAGTGGCCCACCTATTTCCTGCTCTCCCCCTCGGAAGAGGAGTTTGAGCGTCTGCGTGCCGAGCGCAAGCCCTACCGCGACGTGCGCGGGGTGTTCCGGCTAGACGACGGCAGCGAGGTCTTTGTCTCGATCAACGGCGAGCCGTTTTTCGCGGCCGACGGCAGCTTCGCCGGCTATCGCGGCATCACCCGCAATGTCACCCGTGAGGTGGAGGCCGAGCGCGCGCTGCGCGCCAGCGAGGCGGCGATGCGCGCGGTGGTCGAGGCCGCGCCGAGCGCGCTTTTGATGGTCGACGCGCAGGGCCGCATCATGCTGGTCAATTCGCAACTGGAGCGCCTTTTCGGCTATTCGCGCGATGAACTGCGCGGCCGCTCGCTGGAGATGTTGATGCCGCCACGATATGCCGAGGGTGAGGCGGCGAAGGTGGCGCAATATTTGCGCGCAACGGCCGCCGACGTGATCGTGCGGCGCGACGTACCCGGCCAGCGCAAGGACGGCACCTTGGTGCATACCGAGGTCAGGTTGTCGCCGATCGCGACCGAGCAAGGCGCGATGATGCTGGCCTCGATCACCGACGTTACCGCGCGCAAGACGGTGGAGGACAACCTGCAGCGCCTGGCCCACTACGACAACCTCACCGGCGCGACCAGTCGCGCGCATTTCTTCGAGCGCCTGAACCACGCGGTCGCGCGCGCGCGCCGCCACGGCACCACGCTCGGACTGCTCTACCTTGATCTCGACCGTTTCAAGCAGGTCAATGACGAGCTCGGCCACGCCGCCGGTGACGGCCTGCTGGTGGCCTTCGCCGGACGCATCCGCATGAACGTGCGCGAGGTCGACACGGTGGCGCGTCTCGGCGGCGACGAGTTTGCCGTGCTGCTCGAGGACGTGCAGGGAGCCGCCAACGCCGGCGCGGTGGCGCAGAAGATCGTCGAGGCCATGCGCCAACCCTTTCTTATCGGCGACCACTCGCTGTACGTGCATGCGAGCATAGGCGCCGCGCTGCTCTGCGCCGGCGACGCGACGCCGCAGGACTTCGTCGCGCGCGCCGACGCGGCCCTGTATGCGGCCAAGCGCGCAGGGCGCAATACCTATCGCATCGCAGAGCCGGCGCACGCGCCAGCCGGCCCGCCGACAGCGGCGCTTGCCGCCTGCGCACCAAACGCGCCTGTTGCCGGGCCGTCGCTGCGCCTGGCGAGCCCGCCCTGCGCGAAAAGCGGCGCGCGTAGTCAGCCCGGGTTGTCGCAGGTCCACTAACCACGAGCTGCGCCGCCCGGTTCCGGCCGGCGGTGCGGGTGCCACGGGACGGGCGCTCGCCGCAGGCCCGCGGCATGCGCTCTGAAGCTCCCCAGGCGATGGTGGCGCCGGAATCCGTTTCAATCGCTCTTCCAACTGGTCAAATCGACCACCGCCGTCGCTGCGACAATGTGCGCGTGCAGTCACGCCCTGCGCGCCTTCGACAAACCCACAGGAGAGATCGCCGATGCTCATGAATTCGCTGGAAACGCTGCGCTACGAGGTGGCCGACGGCATCGCCACCGTGACCCTCAATCGACCGGAGAAGCTCAACGCTTTCAATACCCGCATGCGCGACGAGTTGATCGCCGTGTTCGATGCCACCGACGCTGACGACGCGGTGCGCGCGGTCATCATCACCGGCGCCGGGCGTGGGTTCTGTGCCGGCGCCGACCTGTCGGCGGGCGGCAAGACCTTCGACTACCAGGCGCGCCGCGAGGCTGCGCGCGAGGACATGCGCGTTGGTGACGTCTACCGCGATGGCGGCGGACTGGTGACGTTGCGCATGTACAGGAGCCTGAAGCCGGTGATCGGTGCCATCAACGGCGCGGCGGTGGGCATCGGTGTGACCATGCAGTTGCCGATGGACATGCGTTTGGCGTCCACGGAAGCACGCTTCGGATTCGTGTTTGCGCGACGCGGCATCACGCCGGAGGCGGCCTCGACCTGGTTCCTGTCGCGACTGGTCGGCATGCAGACCGCGCTCGAATGGTGCATGACCGGCCGGGTGTTCGGCGCGCAGGAGGCGCTGGACCGCGGCCTGGTGCGTTCGTTGCATGCGCCGGACGAGCTGTTGCCTGCGGCGCGCGCCCTGGCGCGCGAAATTGCCGACAACACCGCACCCGTGTCGGTGGCCATGTCGCGCCAGATGCTGTGGCGCATGGCGGCGGCGCCGCATCCGATGATGGCGCACCGCGTCGACAGCCGCTCAATCCAGGCGCGTGGCCGCTCGGCGGACGCGCGCGAGGGCGTCAGCGCCTTTCTGGAGAAGCGGCGGCCGACCTACCCGGACCGGGTCTCGACCGGCATGCCCGAGTTTTTTCCGTGGTGGGAAGAGCCGCCGTTCGAGTAGGTGTACAGCGCTACCTGCCGGATCAATCTGCAAAGTCAGCTACGCAGCGCCTGCAATGCTCACGCCACCGGGTCAGGCTGCGCCGCGATCACGATGCCCAGCTTGATAAGCCGCTCGATCTCTGAATCGCCCAGCCCCAGTTCGGCCTTGAGTACTGCGCGCGTGTCCTGGGCGTAGTCTGGACCTGAGCGCACGACCCGGCCCGGTGTGGCGGAAAGTTTCGGCACGATCCCATGCTGTGTGGTGTGCCCGAGCTCCGGGTGAGGCACTTGAAGCAGCATGTCGCGCGCCTTGTAGTGCGGGTCTGCGTAGATGTCGGCGATGGTGTAGATGCGCGAGACGGGCACTTCGGCTGCGACCAGCAGGGCTTCGATCGCCTGGCCTGCATGCTGCCGGGTCCAGGCGGCGACCACGTCGTTGCAGGCTGCGAGGTTGGCGCCGCGTGCGCGGATCGAGCAAAAGCGCGCGTCGTGCAGCAGTTCGGGCTGGCCCATCACCTCGGTGAGGCGCTTGAAGGTGGGGTCGCTGTTGGCGGCGATCAGCACGTAGCCATCATCGGCCGTCGGATACAGGCTGTTGGGCGCCATGGTCGGCAGATTCGGGCCGACGCGCCCAGGCACGTAGCCCAGTTTTTCGAAGGCGCCGACATAGGCTTCCATCTGCGAGAACGCGGTTTCGTAAAGCGCGACGTCGACCACTTGGCCGCGCCCGCTGCGCTGGCGTGCCAGGAGCGCCATGCTGGCACCGAAGGCGGCGTAGGTGGCGGTCAGGTAGTCGGTGGTGGCCAATGCCACGCGTGCGGGCGGTCGATCCGGGTCGCCGGTCATGTGGCGCACCCCGCCGACGGCCTCGCAGATTGCGCCGTATCCCGGGCGCTGGCTGTAGGGGCCGGTCTGCCCATAGCCGCTGATGCGCACCATGACCAGGCCCGGATTGGTCTTCGACAGTTCATCGTAGCCCAGGCCCAGGCGCTCCATCACGCCGGGTCGATAGTTTTCCACTAGCACGTCGGCGCGGTCGGCCAGCGCGCGCACCAGCGCCCGCCCGTCTTCGGTCTTCATGTCGATGGCGATCGCCTGCTTGTTGCGCAACAGTGTCGCGGCATACAGCGACACGTCGCCCACATGCTTGCCCATGCTGCGCATCGAGTCGCCGCCCGGCGGTTCGACCTTGATCACCTTGGCACCGAAGTCGGCCAGCAGCCGCGCGCAGGCCGGCCCGGCGATGGTCGAACACAGTTCAAGCACGGTCGTGCCCGCCAGCGGACCGAAATCCACGTCGGCCGGGCTCATTGCTTCGCCAATCCCATGTCCGTTACCAGCGCGCGCATGGCGATGTACTCGCTTTCATAGAAACGCGCGGCCTCGGCGCTGGCAAGAAAATGCGCGCGGCTCTGGTTGTGTTCGAGATGGCGCTTCCATTCCTCGGTTGCCGTGACGCTGCGCAGGGTCTGCTCCCACCAGGCGATCTGGGCCGGTGAGATGCCGCGCGGCAACAAGAGGCCCATTGCGGACTGGAACACCGAATCGACCCCGGCTTCGCGCCAGGTCGGCACGTCCGCAAGCGCGCCGCCCAGGCGCTCGGGCGAACTCACCGCCAGGAGGCGGATCTTGCCGGCCTTGTAGAGCGTGACCACGTTGGGCGTACTGGCGGCGGCGATATCGATATGGCTACCCAAGAGCGCGACCATCGAATCACCGGACGAACGAAACGCCGCTACCGTGAGACGGCCGATGTCGACCCCGGCGGCCTTGAGCGGTTTGGCGATGCCGATGTGGATATGGTTGCCCACCGCGGTGGCGACGCCGATGGGCATGGATTCGGGGCGCGCCTTGAGCCTGTCGGCCAGGTCGCGCGCATTCTTGACCGGCGAGTCGGCGCGCACGGCGACCACGATCGATTCGGCGAGCAGCACCGCGATCGGCGTGAAGTCCCGATGCGGCAGCACATCGAGCAGACCGGTGATGTGGTTTGACAGGTAGCCGTGCGTGTTTATCGACAGCACATGCGCGTCGCCTTCGCGTTGCGCCAGGACGTTGAAGGCGACCTTGCCGCCGCCGCCGGGTCGGTTGGAGATCACGACCGCCTGGCTTGTCAGCTTGCGTTCATCGAGAATCTGCTTGAGGATGCGCGCCGCCTGGTCGAGCGCGCCGCTCGGACCGGCCGGCACCACGATCTCGATCGACCTGGTTGGTTGCCAGGCTTGCGCGGTCACGACCAGGGGTGTAGCCGGCATGAGGCCGACGATCCCGCGCGCGACCCATCGCATCCAGCATGTGCTACCGCTCTCAGGCATCGGCATTGGTATTCCTTCGGGTGGGCGAGATCAACTTTCGTTCGGCGGCGGCGCCGTTTTCGGTCACGCGCTGTGCTGCCACCTCTTCGGCCCGAGCCGCGTCGCCGGAGCGCAGCGCCGCCAGCGTCGCTTTCCACAGGGCCAGCGAGCGCCTGCGTCGTGCCGGTTCGGCCAGCCCCAGGCGCGAATAGCGAAACGTCTGCAGGGACAAGGCAGTCAGGATGTTGCGCAGGCGTTCATTGCCGCAGGCCGCGGCCGAATACAGGCTTAAGCGAAACACCGTGCGGGCATACTCGTCGCCATTCGCATTCGGCCCGGTCAATTCCTCGAGTTTGCGAATCGCTTCTTCCAGCGCCGCCAGATAGGCAGGGTCGCGCTGCTCGGCCAGGAGGCGCGCCACCAGCCGGAACAGGCAGGCCCGGATCTGGAAAATATCGCGCACTTCCGCCCTCGCCAATTGCGTCACCTGGGCGCCGCGCCGCGCGTGCACGATCACCAGACCTTCGGCTTGGAGAATCTGGAGCGCGGCGCGGATCGGCCCGCGGCTGACCATGAATTCATCTGCTAGATCCTGCTCGCGCAACCAGGCGCCGGGTACCGGCATGTCGCCCAGGATGCGATCGCCAATGGTCGATGCGATCTGTTGCGGCAGGCTCCAGGTCACCGGGACGGGCGAGGCCAGCCAGCGAAACGCCGACAGCCGGTCGGCCGCCTGGTCGAAAGCGAGGATCGCCAGCGGCAGGGCCGGCGGCCCCGGTGTTCGCGAGTTGGCCTTGCGTGACACGGGCGGCGCTTTGGACCTCATCGACCTTGTCTCCGATTGGGTTCTCGTGCGTACACGTTGCGAAACAGCCGCCGTCACGGCCGCACGCCGCTTCTCATCTTCGGACCAAGCTGGGTTGCAAGTCGCCCCTGCATCGCCTCGATGAATTGGCACAGGTAGGGACGTGTTTCGCGCGGATCGATAAGGTCTTCGACCGCGAAGGCCTCGGCGGTGCGAAACGGTGACGACAGTTCGCGCAATTCGGCCTCCAGCGCGGCTTCGTGGGCCGCGGGGTCGGGCGCTGCTTCGATCTCGCGCCGGTAGGCGGCCTTGACCCCGCCTGCAATCGGCAGCGATCCCCAGGTGGCGGAAGGCCAGGCGATCTTGAAATTCAGGCCTCTGCGGTCGATCGCGTTGCCGCCAGCCACGCCAAAACACTTGCGCACCAGGACGCTGAATACCGGCACGCTGACCTGGCCCATCAGGTAGCGGGTCTGCAGCCCGAAACGCATGATGGCATCGGCTTCCGAATCGACCCCCACCAGCAGCCCCGGCACGTCGATCAGGAGAATCAGGGGGATGTTGAAGCAGTCGCACAACTCGATGAAATGGGTTTGCTTGCGCGCTGCCTTGACGTCGATGATGCCGCCAAACGTCGGGTTGTTGGCGATGATGCCGACCGGATAGCCGTCCATGCGCGCCAGCATGGTGATGGCGGCGCGCCCGAAACCCGGCTGAATCTCGAAACTCGAATCCTTGTCGACAATGAGACTGATCAGGCGCTTCATGTCGTAGGGCTGGCGTTCG
>JBJXGS010000219.1:0-20456 GCA_046160545.1 Burkholderiales bacterium | reverse complement strand
CGGGCCAGTGAAAGCGCGCCGCCCATAGCGGCGCGCTGCGCCCGCGTGCCACCCGGAAAACCGCTCCTGCGGTCAACACGGCCGCGCCGAGCACGGCCAGAAGCTGGGGGCGCCAGTCGCCAGCCAGGTCCAGGAAGCCCTGCACGTTGGCGGGATCCGCCATCCCCGAGATGACCAGGCCCAGGCCGAATACGGCGCCGGCCGAAAACGCGAATACGCCGGGTCGCATTTTCATATCCCTCCAACCATGTGCCGCGCGATGTACGTGACAACAATGCCGGCAACCAGGAACGTCACCACCGCGACCAGGGAACGCACTGACAGGCGACCCAGTCCGCACACCCCGTGGCCCGACGTGCAGCCGTTGGCAAGCGCGGTCCCGACACCGACCAGCAGGCCGGCCGCGACCAGCAGCAGCGGTGACGCGGCCAACGTGCCTGCCCCCGAAGAACGGAACATGGCGCTCGCGATGCCTGCCGCGATCAGTCCCGCGACGAAGGCCAGTTGCCACCCTTCCACACGGCGGCCCCGCCCAACAATGGCGCCGAACACGCCGGCGATGCCGGCGATGCGCCCTATCCCCAGCATCAGCGCACCGCTCGCCAGCCCGATCAGAACCCCGCCCGCGAGCGCTCCTGTCCAGTCCGCGCTCATCGAACACTCTCCGCTGCGTCGACCGCGCGCCCGGCCGCTTCCCAGGCCAGCATGCCGCCGGCGACGTTGACTACATTGGCCACACCGCGCGCTGCCAGCGCACGAGTCGCTATCAGCGAGCGCCTGCCGCTGCGGCAAATCAGGTAGAGAGCGCCGCAACCCCGCGCCAGGCCTGCGAGCCGATCAAGGTCGTCATGCTTGACCGGGACGGCGCCGCGCAGGTGGCCACCGGCATAGTCCCCGGCGTCGCGCAGGTCGACGAGCAGGGCGCGATCGTCGGCAAGGGCCTTGGGAACTGCCGCGGCCGGGATCGTCGACCAGGGCGGGTCGGATTCTTCCACCAGCCCGCCGATGCGGTTGTGCGGCACGGCAGTGTCGATCAGCCGGGGTCTGGGCAAGTCCAACGCGGCCATCAGCGCCACGAACTCCTCGATGCTCTTTCCGGCGAGTCGCGGATTGGTGGCGCGCTCTTCGGCGATGCTGCTCTCGGTGCGACCCTTGTAGTCATGCCCTGGCAGGACGCGCGTGTCGCCCGGCAGTGCGAACAGTTTTCCGGTGATGCTCGCGTACAGGGCGCGCGCATCACCGTTCTGGAAATCCGCACGCCCGCAGCCGCCGATGAGAAGCGTGTCACCCGTGAAGACCCGGTCGCCCCAGACGAAGCTGGAACTGCCGGGCGTGTGTCCCGGCGTGGCAAGCACGCGCAGGCGTTCGTTGCCGAAGGCGATCTCGTCGCCGTCGCTGAGCGCACGGTCGTAGCCGACGGCCTCGCAGCCGGCGCCGACCGCGGTCAGCGCACCAGTCGCAGCCTTGAGTGCGTTGGCGCCGGTGACGTGGTCTGCGTGCACGTGCGTATCGAGTACCCATGCCAGCTTCAGGCCAAGCTTCTCCAGAATTGCGAGGTCGCGTGCGGACTGCGGCAGCACCGGGTCGATCACAACGGCTTGCCGCGTGACGTCGTCGCCCAGAACGTAGGTGTAGGTCGAGGACTCAGAATCGAACAGCTGACGAAAGATCATGGTGCGCCTCCGTTGGTCGGGATGGCGCATTGTCCGAGCGCGCTGGCGCCCGGTCTGTAACGAACGTCACATAAGGAGTGGTGCGCTGGCACCGGTCGCGACCTCAGGCGGCGTGCTTCTCCAGGGCCACCGGGTCAGTCACCGTCAAGGCCTCGCGCTGCTGCTCGATCAATCCGCGATCAGCGAAGCTACGCAGCACTCGGCTCACCATCTCGCGCGCCACGCCGAGGTCGTCCGCCAAGGACTGGTGCGTTGCGACGACCCGCGGCCCGCGCTCGATCAGGAGCCTGGCTAAGCGCTGGTCCAGCTTCTGGAAGGCAACCGCCTCGACCAAGCCCATGAGGTCGGCGATGCGTTCGCCAAACATGCGAAACAGAAAGCGCCGGAAGTCAGGCTCCCGCGCGACCAGGTCGTCGACCACCTCCGCCGGCACGGCCGCGATTTCCACGTCGGTCACTGCGATGCCGGTGGCATCGAAGGGCAGGGCACCGAGCAGCACGCCGTTGGAGACGACGCAGACCTCACCCGGCAAGACCGAATACAGCATGATCGAGCGGCCTTCGCCGGTGGCGCGCGTCACGCGCACCTGTCCCGAAAGCAGGAAAGGCAGCGCCGCGCAGGGGTCACCGCGATCGAACAGCACTTCGCCGCGCCTGGCGCGGCGCAATTCGGCGGTTTGCGCAATGCGGGTCAATACCGTCGCCGGCAACGCACGCAAAGCCGGGAACGCTCGCACCAGACGATCCTGCATTGACAGCTCAGTGCTCATGGAGTTCTCTACATTCGTCGCCAGATCTTGGGTGCACTGCTATTGACTCCAGCGAAAACTTACACCAGGCGCTACTTCATGGCAAAGCGCGCAGTGATTGGTGCCTTGCCCGGCAGGGTCAGTACGACTACTGCCTTGACGCCCGCACCCGCCCTGAAGCTCCCCTTGGCTTCCAGAGCGTCGCCCGCGCGCGCAAGGTTGACTTCGCCTTTTTCGCTACCGGCCAGAAGCGTGAGCTTGGCGCTTGCCCCTTCCAGCTTGACCGGCTTGCCGTGATCGCGCACGTAAAGGAGCACCACGTCGGGCTTGAGGACGAGTTCGAGGTCAATCTCCTTGACTTCGACCACGACGCCCCCGTGCTTGGGCGAGTGGTCGTGTCCGCCAGCGGCAAAGGCGTGCGGCGCAAGCGCACAAGCGAGGACGGCGAGGACGGCGAAAACGGATTTATGCATGACTTCTCTCCTTGGTTGAGTGGATCGTTGGGTGAATGGTCAGATAAATCGTGAATGGGACGATCGGGTCGGTGGATGCGATCAAAGAACTTCACGGACATCGCGCGCCAGCAGCGCAGACAGCGGTCGCGCTCCGACGAGCTTGAACAATGCCGGTGTGACATAACTGTCGAGCAAGGTCGAAGTGATGAGGCCGCCGAAGATCACCACAGCGACCGGATAGAGGATCTCGGCGCCCGGCGCCTCGGCGTCCAGCAACAGCGGCGCCAGCGCGAACGCTGCCACCATCGCCGTCATAAGTACGGGCGCCAAGCGCTCGGCTGAGCCGCGCAGGATCATTGCGTCGCCGAATACTTCGCCTTCGAAGCGGCACAGGTTGACGTAGTGGCTGACCTTGAGGATGCCGTTGCGCACCGCGACGCCTGCCAGAGTGATGAAACCGATCAGTGAGGCGATCGACAGGGGCTGGCCGGACAGCCACAGGGCGCCGACGCTGCCGATCAGTGCCAGCGGCATGTTGGCCATGATCACCGCTGTCAGCGTCATCGAACCATAGCGCGAGTACAGCACCAACACCACCAACGCCAGCGAAGCAAGCGACAAAAGCCCGATCAGCCGGGATGCTTCCTGTTGCGCCTGGAACTGGCCTTCGAAGGTGATGTAGTAACCCTCCGGCGGTCGGGCTGCGCGGATCACGGCACCGACATCGGCCACCACCTCCGACAACGCGCGCCCCTGCGCGTTGGCGGATAGCACGATGCGCCGCTTGCCGTTGTCCCTGCTCACCTGGTTGGGCCCATCGGCATCCTCGATGGCGGCGAGTTTCGACAGAGGCACGCGGCCGGTCGGCGTCTCGATCAGAAGACCTGCCAGTCCGTCCAGGCCGCGCTGCGATTCCGGCAGCCGCAGGACCAGCGCGAAGCGGCGGTTGCCCTCGATGATCTGTCCCAGGCGCTCGCCTTCGATCAGCGCCTGCAGCTCCTGGGTCAGCACGGCGGGCGACAGGCCGTAGGCCTGCGCGCGCGCGTAGTCGACGCGAATCTTGATCTGCGGGCTCAGCACCTGTTTTTCGATTTCCAGATCGGCGATGCCGGGAATGCGCGCCAGCGCCTCGCGCAGTCGTTCGGACTCGGCGCGCAGGGTGTCCAGGTCCTCGCCGAAGATGCGGATGGCCATCTGCGAGCGCACCCCGGACAGCATGTGGTCGATGCGGTGCGAGATCGGCTGGCCGATATTTAGCGCCACCGGCAAGTCGGCCAGGCGGGCGCGGATGTCTCCGTACACCGCATCCAATGGACGGCCAAGGCGTTTGAGCTGCAGGTCCAGTTCGCTGACATGCACGCCCTCGGCGTGCTCGTCGAGTTCGGCGCGCCCGGAGCGCCTGCCGACGTGCTCGACCTCCGGCACAGCGGCCACTGCCCGCTCGGCCAGGCGCGCCAGCCTTACCGATTCGCCCAGCGTAACGCCGGGATTGAGGCGCAGTCCCACCAACGCCGCCCCTTCATTGAAAGGCGGCAGGAAGGTGGTCGGAAACAGTGGCACCAGGGCCGCAGCCAGCAGCGCGGCCACCACGGCTGCCGTGATCGCCGCCCGCGGCCGGCCCAGCACCCAAGCCAGCGAGCTCCGATAGTGGCGCTTCAGCCAGGCCAGCACACGGCCCTCGCCGTGGCTGACTGCCGCGCGCGGGATCAGGTAGTACGCGAGTACCGGCGAGACCGTGATCGAGACCGCAAGGCTGGCAAGGATCGAGGTCAGGTAGGCAACCCCGAGCGGCGTGAACAGGCGCCCCTCGATGCCGGGCAGGGCGAATAAAGGCACGAACACCAGGCAGATGATGACCGTCGCAGTGACGATACCCGAACGCACCTCCGCAGTGGCAGCGGCGATCACCTTGAGCGCATTGCCAGCGTCACGCGCGTCGCCCTGGCGCAGCCGACGCAAGGTGTTCTCCAGCCCGACGATGGCGTCGTCCACCAACGCGCCGACCGCGATCGCCAGCCCCCCCAGGGTCATTGTGTTGATCGACAGGTCCAGAAACTTGAACACCAGCGCGGCGGACAGAAACGACAGCGGGATCGCAGTCAGCGAGATCAAGGTGACACGCCAGTTGCCCAGGAACAGCAACAGCACCGCGGCCACCACCACCGCAGCCATCATCAGCTTGGCCTTGAGGTTTTCCACCGAGCCTTCGATGAAGTTCGCCTGGCGGAAGGTGACACGCGGCGGCGCCTGGCCAGCCGGCAGGCCCGCCTTGAGTTCGTCGAGCGCAGCCTCGATTTTCTGCGTCAGGCGCACGGTGTCCGCGTCCGGCTGCTTCTGCACGCCCAGGATCACCGCTGGCTGGCCGTTGTAACCGGCGTCACCGCGCTTGATGGCCGGCGCGAACGCCACGGTGGCCACCTGGCGCAGCAGGATCGGCTGGGTCTTGCTGCGCGTATCGTGCGGCGCAACCGAGACCGATGCCAGGTCTTCGAGCGAGGCGGTACGCGCCAGGGTGCGGATCAGGTACTCGCGTCCGTTGACTTCCAGAAAGCCGCCGCTGGAATTGGCCGAGAAGTTGCGCAACGCAGTCTCGACCTGGTCGAGCGAGACTTCGAGTTCGGCCATGCGCGCGGTGTTGGGGTGCACCTGGAACTGCCGTACCTCGCCACCGATCGGGATCACCTGCGCCACACCCGGAATGTTGAGCAGACGCGGGCGCAACACCCAATCGGCGTACTCGCGCACTCGCATGGCCGCCGATGCAACCGCGTCGGCTTTGGACGCGCCAGCGGCCCCGGTTGCGCCACCGGCGTCGTCGAAGGGCAGCGCGATCTGCATGATCTCACCCATGATCGAAGCGACCGGCCCCATCGCGGTGACTATGCCCTGTGGCAGTTGCTCCCGCACCAGGCTTAAGCGCTCGGAAACAAGTTGCCGCGCCCGGTAGATGTCGGTGGTCCAGTCGAAAGCCACGTATACGAACGCCAGCCCGGGGCTCGAAGTCGAGCGCACGCTCACCACGCCAGGCATGCCGCTCATCGCCGCCTCCAGGGGAAGGGTGACCAGCTGCTCGATCTCCTCCGGAGCCATGCCCCCCGCTTCACTGATCAGGGTCACGGTCGGACGATTGAGGTCGGGAAACACGTCCACCGGCGTCCTGACCAGCGTGAGGCCGCCGTAGACCAGGAGCACCAGGGCACACGCCAACGTCATCAGGCGGTTCTTGAGACTCGCTTCCAATAGCAGGTTGAACACGGCTACCTCACCTGGCCGATGAGCTGCGCGCCCTCGACGACTACACGCTCGCCATCCTTGAGTCCGGCGACGATCGCGACCCATCCGGCGTCGAGCGCACGCGTGCGCACCACCCGCGGCGCGAAGGTTTCCGCACCTGCGTGCACCCAGACGATGGTCTCGTTGGCCGGATTGCGCGCCAACGCGGTCGCCGGCAGCGCGACCGCGCGGATGCGCGCGGCGGTCTGCACGACGATGCGCACCGGCTGGTTTACCGGCAATCCCAGCGCCCGCCCGGGCGCGAACAAAAGCGGCTGCGCCTGTTCGCGCAGCTGCGCCGCCGCACCGACGAAGCGTAGCGGCACCGCGCCTGCAGCAGTAGCCACGCTCGCACCGGCAATGTCGGCGCCACGCAGTTCGTCGTAGGTCAGGGCTTCGACGAGGAGCCGCGCCGGATCGACGATCTCGATCACGACTTCGCGCGCGTCCACTACCTGCCCTGCCACCGCGTTCACGGTCGCGACCACGCCGGCCACCGGCGCGCGCAACGATTCGCGCACGGCCAGCGCGCCGCTCAGCGCGGCGCTGCGCGCGTTCAGGGCTTGCACATCCAGGCGCGCCGCCTCAATATCCTTTTGCGGCAGCGCGCCCTCTAGTTGTTCGACGCGCGCCTGACGGCGCGTCGCTGCTTCGAGCTGGGCGCGCAGATCGGCCTGCATCGTCGCCTGGCTGGCGCGCTCGGCAATGCCCAGCGACGGCTCCAGGATCGCCAGTACCTCGCCCTTCGCCACCCGCTTTCCCACCGCCGGCAGGCCGGCCGGCCCGGGCAGCAGGCGCCCGGCCTGGGTGGACTGGACCCGGCCGCTGGCGTTGGGGTCGGCGACGACGCGGCCGTTGAGTTCCACCGCTTGCGCCACATCGCTCACGGCCGAAAGCGCGGTACCGATGCCGAGCTTGCGCTGCGTCGCCTTGGGCAGGAACACCTCGCCACTGGGCAGTCGACGCGGCGCGTCCAGAGCCGGCGCGCCTGGAGCGCCACCGTGATCATGCCCGGGAGCGCTCCAAGCGAACTCCGACCCGACAAGCGCGGCGATCAGAAGCAGCCGATTCATGCGGTGCTCCCGACTCGTGACAGACGCCGCGTGCGCGTTCGCCAACCCAGCGCCAGCAGCGCCACACTCGCCGCGACGGCACCGCCTATCCACGGCAGGAACTCGTCGACACCGTGGCTGTGCCCGGCGTCATCCGCGAGCCCGGCAGGCGCGGCAATTTCCAGCGTCGCAGCGAGCAAGTCGGACTCCTCCTTCCCGTCCACGATGGCGGTCACCCCCGAAGTCACGGCAAAGGTGCCCGGCGCGAGCGCTGCAGTCAGTGCGACGACAAAGGTATCTCCCTCTCCCGAGGCCACAGCGAGCTTGCGCGCGGCACCGTCCGGCCCCTTGATCTCGATATCGACGACCGCCTTGCCGATCGGCCGGTTGGTGGCGTATTCGTCAAGATAGAGGACGATACGCCTGTCACCGACGACGCCGGTCAGTTCGAACAACTCGGAATGCGCGCTAAAGCGTGGCGCGATGTTGGCCGCGGCTACCGGCTTATCGTCGCCGTGGTCGTGACCGGGACCAGCGTTGGCGAGCCCGACGCACGTGACCATCACGAGTGCGCAGACGCGCTGGAAGATCGGCTTCATGGCAGGATTCCCCAGGCTTGTTTGAGGCGCGCGACAGCGCGTCCGGACTCCAGCACGGCGCGGGCTCGCGCCAGATCGGCTTCGGTGCGCTCGCGCTCGGCGCGGAGGCGAGTGGTGAGGTCGAACTCACCAGCGCGAAAGCCAAGCCCAACGAGGTCGCGCGTCTCCAGCGCCAGAACTGCGCGCGACTCGGCCAACGGCAATGCAGCCTCGGCTGTGGCCACTTCGCGAGCCGCACTATCGATTTCGGCGGCAACCTGAAGCGCGGCCAAGGAATGCACGGCCTGTGCCTCGATGAGTTCGACATTGGCTGCCGCCACCCTTGGACGATTGCGGTTCTCGCTGCCAAAAGGCACCCGCAGGCGCAGCGTGACGATCTGCTCCCACGGCCGGGCAAAATCGGTACGTTCGCGAGTCGTACCGACCCCCAACTCCGGCGCATCGCGATCGTCGCCGCGTACCTGCGCCAGGCGCGCGCGCAGGCTTGCGACCGACTGTGCCGCCGCGCGCAGGGCTGGATGATCTTCCAGCGTCGCACCTTGTACGCCGGCGCGCCCTTCGTCAATGTCTGGCAGGCGCGTCAATCCCGTCAGCGCCCGGAAGGCGCTCATGGCCCGCAGCGCTCGGGCGCGCAGGTCCGCCAGGGTCAAACGCTGCAACTGCGCTTCGGCCAGCGCGCGGTTGGCATCGATGCGCGCCAACTCGCCTGCGCGAACGCGGCGCGCGACATCTGCCTCCAGGGCCAGAAGATTGGCCAGTGTGGCTTCGGCGAGCGCGACTTCGGCCGCCGCGGCGCGCGCCTGCCAGTAGGCGTCGCGCACTTCACCGGCCACGCGCAGCCGCGCCAGCGCCACGGCACTATCGTAGGCGCCGCGCTCGGCGCCGATCACTGCCTGAGCGCGTTCCTTCTGGCCCGGCAGCCACAAGGGCACGGCGATCTCACCGGCGTACTTGCGCAATCCTTCGTTGCGACCGACGAGGTCGCTCGAGTGTTCCAGGCCCAGCGTTGGCGGGCCCGGCAAGAACGCCTCGGCTGCCCGACGGCGCGCTGCGAACTCATCGGCGCGCGCCTCGGCCGCCTGCGCTTGTGGCGCGCGGCGCCACGCCGCCTCGAACGCGTCGCGCAGGCTTGCTTGCGCCGACACGGTGGGCGTCATTAACGTAATCCACGCCGCCAGCATGGGCGACGCCAGGGAAACAAGTCTCATCGGCTACTCCGGAATCGATCCAGAACAAGCCGGCGCGCACGTGCCCGCGCGCAACGCGCGGACCGGCGATCAGGGAGATCAGGCGCGCCGGCGCTTCAGGCCGGGCGCCAATTGGGCCGTTCGGGCCGCGTCGCGGGTGCGCTCGTGGGCGCGCCGGCCATGCCGTCGGAGACGACGAAGGGCTGCGCCGTCGACGACGAAGTCATGATGGCGTGCGGTGCGGCCACGCCGAAATGACAGGCCGCACAGTCGGCATGCGCGTCGTTCTTATCCGCCGGTTCGGCGGCTTCCTCGACACCGTTATGCTGGTGATCGTGATGGCCAAAGTGCGCCGCGGACGAACCCGCGGCTTCGTGCGCGCAATAGCTGCCCACCGCCGCCCAGGCGAATTGCACGGGCAGCCAGAGCACTAAGAGCATCAGCAGGAGGCGGGACGCAAGGCGCTTCACGCCAAGAAGTCTACGGTATCGGCAAGAGTCACCCCATTTGGGTTGACCCGCACGCTGCGCGAGATTCGACGCGTTGCTCACGTCGCCGCCCGCGGAGCTCGCGTATCGTGACGCCTTATGCCACGCAATTCCGCGCGCGCCTGTCGAACGACCGCCCAAGCGCCCGACAGAGCGAGTGACGCCATGATGGCAGCGACCAGCAGGTCCGGCCAGGCAACACCGGTACCGAATACGCCAAGTGCTGCCAGGAGCACTGCGACGTTGCCGATGGCATCGTTGCGACTGCACAGCCACACCGATCGCATGTTGGCATCACCCTCCCGAAACCGGTACAACAGCCAGGCCACACCGACGTTGGCGGCCAGCGCCAGCAGCGCGACTGCGCCCATCGTGGCGGGCTCGGGCGCCGCCCCCGCCGCTACGCCGATGCCCGCCTTGACAAGTACGAACACGCCATAGGCTGCCATGCTCAAGCCCTTGACCAAGGCAGCCCGGCTGCGCCAGACCGGCGCCAAAGCCAGGACAGCCAGCGAGATCGCGTAGTTGGCCGCATCGCCAAAAAAGTCTGCCGCGTCCGCCATCAGCGAAACCGAGTCGGCCGACAAGCCAGCCGCAAGCTCGACGGCGAACATCGCCGCGTTAACCCAAAGCGCCACCCACAAGACCCGCCGATACGCTTGCGAAACCGGCGCCTCGGCAGCGCAATGGTCGGTGCAGGATGTGGACATGGACCACGCCTCAAGTTAGGATGCAACCATTTCACACCCTGGAGTCACTCTAGGGTCAAGCCTTTTTTGGAGAGTCCATGAAAATCGGCGAACTTGCGGCCACCACCGATACGCCGGTGGATACGATCCGCTATTACGAACGCGAGGGCCTCATCGGCGCGCCGAATCGCACCGCGGCCAACTACCGGGCCTACTCGCCCGGCCACGTCGAGCGCCTGCGCTTCATCCGCCATTGCCGTTCGCTGGACATGAGCCTCACGGAGGTGCGCGCTCTGCTGCGGTTTCGCGACGCTCCAGGGCAGAATTGCGCTGGCGTCAACACCGTGCTGGATGATCACATCGCCCACGTCGAGCGACGGATGGCCGACCTGTCGTCCCTGCATACCCAGCTGCGACGCCTGCGCGCCCAATGTCGCAAAGAGGCGCGGGCAGAACAATGCGGCATCCTCTGGTCGCTCGTCCACCAGACGCCCAATGCGCAGGAGAGGCCGGCCGGGCATATCGCCGGCGCGCATGCGAGCGCCCGGCCGGTGCGCAGAGCCCACCGCGCGTAAACGTGGCAGACAGCGATCAATGTCTTCGCATCGCTGTGCGCAATCAATGCACGTCTGCTTGTGCCGAGGCAATGCAGGCAACGTGAATGGCTCATGACGCCACGTATCGTAAGCGGCGACCCAGGGCCGCAGCCTTGCACCAAGATTACAAACTTGTAATCCTGCTCTGACCGCGGCGCGGCGAGAATCGTCAACTGTCTACGCTTGCGCGGCCATGCGAATCCTGATCGTCGAAGACGAACCCAAGACCGCCGAATTCCTTCGGCAAGGCCTATCCGAGAGCGGTTACTTCGCCGACGTAGCGCGTACCGGTCTCGACGGCCGGCATCTCGCCGAGACCGGCTCCTACGATCTGGTGTTGCTCGATATCAACCTGCCGGGCCTGGATGGTTGGGGGGTCCTGCAGTCGATCCGCGCGCACGGTGATACACCCGTGCTCATGCTGACCGCGCGTGGCCTGCTTGATGACCGTGTCAAGGGACTCGATCTGGGGGCGGACGATTATCTGGTCAAGCCATTCCAGTTTCCCGAGCTCTTGGCCCGTGTTCGTACGCTGCTGCGGCGCGGCGCCCGCGCGTTAGTCCCGGGCTTGCTGCGAACGGCCGACCTCGAACTCGATCCGGGCCGGCACCGCGCCTTCCGCGCCGGCCGACGTATCGACCTGACAGCCAAGGAATTCGCGCTGCTGTACCTGCATGCGCCGCGCCGGCGAAGCG
Organism: Burkholderiales bacterium; assembly: GCA_046160545.1. GTDB lineage: Bacteria > Pseudomonadota > Gammaproteobacteria > Burkholderiales > JAEUOS01 > JAEUOS01. The sequence continues at coordinate 9,001 of JBJXGS010000219.1, read as the reverse complement.
CTTACGCGGACCCAGATTGCATCCGCAGTTTGGGATATCAACTTCGACAGCGACAGCAACGTCGTCGAGGTGGCGATCCGGCGTCTGCGCGCGAAGGTAGACGACAATTTCGAGCCAAAGTTGATCCACACCTTGCGCGGGGTTGGCTATGTCTTTGAGCAGCGCGAATGAGGCGCGTTTCAATGGCGTTGCGCGTGGCGGCGACTACCAGTGTGGCCGGCATGCTGCTGACCTCGGCATTGGCCGCTTTTTTGTACTGGAACCTTGCGCGCGAACTCGACGTGCGTGCGAGGAAGGAACTGGCCGGCAAGCTGCAGTTGGTGGAGCACTTGGTCGCAGAGGCGCGCGACATCGCCTCGATGATCGCGGACGGGCACGCACTGCGGGACGTGATGCTGGGCCACGTCGATCTGCACCTGGCGCTGACCCCACCTCACGACCGGCGCGCGCTGGTCCGATTCGGCGCGGCTGCCGATGCCTCCATAGCGCATTTCGCCGGCCGTACCTTCAGCCCGGTCGAATGGTCCTCGCAGGCACACGGCCGCATGTTGTCGCTGGTCGCCGGTGCGCGCACATTGGCCGGCGAGGAGGTCATGGTGCATCTGACGCTGGCGCTCAAGGAGGACGATCGTCTGCTCGGCACCGTGTCGCGCGGCATCGCGGTCGCGCTGCCTGGCGCGTTGCTATTGATTGCAATCGCCACCTGGCTGAGCACACGCCGCGGCCTGCGTCCCTTGACGGACTTTCGCACCTTGGCTGACGCCGTATCCACACGGCGCTTGGGTAGCCGGCTGGTGTTGGCCGACTTGCCTGACGAACTCGAACAGACCGCAACAGCCATCAACACCATGCTCGAGCGCCTCGACGAAGGCGTTGCGCGCCTTGCCGAGTTCTCCGCTGATCTCGCCCATGAAATGCGCAACCCTCTCGCCAACCTGATGGGCAAGACCCAGGTCGCTCTTTCGCAAGCTCGTTCGACGCCTGAGTACCGCGCGGTGCTGGCGTCGAACATGGAGGAATTCGAACGCCTGGCGCGGCTGGTGGACGACATGCTGTTCCTGGCGCGCTCGGATCGCCCAGGCGATGCCGCCAACCGCGAGCGCGTCGAGCTTGCGGTCGAGGCCACCCGGCTCGTCGAGTATTTCTCGCCATTGGCCGAAGAGAAGGGAATCAGGATGAATGTGCGGGGATCGGCCAGCGTCGTTGGCGATCGACTGATGATCCAGCGCGCGTTGTCCAACCTTCTCTCGAACGCGTTGCGCTACGCGCCAGCGGACGGATGCATCAGAATCGAGATCGCTGATGGGACGCAGGGTGTCACCCTAACCGTTGAGAATTCCGGCGACGGCATCGGGGCCGAGCATTTGTCCAGGCTGTTCGAACGCTTCTACCGTGTCGACCCGGCGCGATCGCGTGCCGAGGGCGGAACCGGACTCGGACTCGCCATCGTTCGTACGATCATGCGGATGCACGACGGCGCGGAGGAAGTGACGAGCGCCCCGCAAGGCCCGACGCAATTCACGCTGCGTTTTCCGCGCAGCGTTGAATGACGTTGAAGTCGGATCGGGGACGGCTTGGCCGCCGCGCCCGCCGTGCGCCCTGCAGGGCTTTGCCACTCGCAGGCTATTCGCCCCAGGAGATGGGCTGACTGGCGAGCCAGTCCCCCGAAGCATGCGAGCCATGCGAATGCCCGGCAGGCCCGGTCCCGCCTGAGCGAGCACCGCCCGTTGTCATAAACGGGGTGCAGGCGGACAATAGCAGCGCGAATGCAAATATGGTCAGAGTGGCGAGTTTCATGATGTCTCCCGGTCGATCGGTGAATTGACGTGGCTGACGGCAGTTGCCGTCGAAGACAGCATGCGGGCTGCGCGGTGACGGCAGGCTTGCGGCGAGGTTACAAGCGCGTCAGAACATTGGCCCTCGCCGAGCTAATCCGCTGCGCACGGCCCGAGCGCGAGCAGTGCTATGACAAGTCGACGCAGGGATTGGACACGACGACAGCGCACGTCGCAACCGTACGTCAGATCGCGGTAGGCGGGCTACAAGGCGCGGGCCGGCGCGTCCAAGTCGTCACGACGGAACCGGAAGCGGTGCGTTTTCACGGCAATTCCGCCAACAAAGCCCACAGCCCCGGCAGCGCCCGCCGCGCCGCCGCCTCGCCCGCCGCGATCAACATTGCGCGATCGTCGAATCCGTATTGGCGCTCGGTGCCCGGAATGTCCGGCGCGATTACCAGATCAGCGATGCCGAGCTCCGCCTCCTTGAGGCGATGGGTCTGCACAAGGAAGGTCTGGAACATCACGCCCAGCAGCGACCGGGGCTTGGCGCTGTGCTCCGGCGGATACACCACGTCGACCGCGACCACCACTCGCGCACCGAGCGCGCGGCCGACGCGCGCTGGCAACGGACTCGACAAACCTCCGTCCGCGTACAACCGACCCTCGATGTCGACGGGCTCGAATACACCTGGGATGGCGCAGGAGGCCTGCACAGCGCGGCCCGTGTCGCCGCGCGTGAAGGCGACGGCGGCACCGCTGCCGAGGTCGGTCGCGACCACTGCGAATGGAATCGGCAGCTGGTCTATGCGGCGGCCTCCGACCTGCCGGTTGACGAATTCGAACGAGGAATTACCGGTGAATAGGCCTAGGCTTTCGAACTGTAACATGCGCCTCCAATCCATCTCCGAAGCAAAAATGTCGCGCGACTGCGCCGCGACCGCCTCGATCTGCCGTGCATTCATTCCCGAAGCGTAGAGCGCACCGGCGATGCTGCCCGCGCTGGTGCCTACGATCAAGTCGGGGCGGATACCTGCCTCTTCCAGCACCTTGATCACGCCGATGTGCGCATAGCCGCGCGCCGCTCCACCGGACAGCACCAGGGCGAGGCCGCGGCCCGCGAGCGGCCCGGTGAGCTCGGCGGCCTGTGGCGGGTAGGCGACCGTCGGCGCAGGGCGCGTCGGCACCATCTGCGTCATCCACGCGCATCCTTGCAGCGCCAACAGGGCGCACAACGCAGCGGTCCGAATGACCGTGCCCTGAGACAAATGGGTGGCCTTCATCGTCCTGCCGGCGTGACGCCGGTCGTAGCAGGCGGTGCTGCTTGCCCGGCGGATGGGGAACGATTCGCGCCGCCCACCGCTTCCATCGGCCCAGCCGGGTTCACCGCCGCAGCAGCGCACATGCGCTCTCCCCGCTCGATGCGCCTGACGACGTCGTCCAACGCCCGGCCGATCGCGCGCTGCGCTCGCGCCGCGTTCTGCTGCGCGCCGGTATGCTCGCGCTTGTCGTCGATCAGCGCTGTCGGCGCCTCGCGGTCGTCGATAGTCACTTCACGGACGACGCGGCGCTCGCGCGGGCACAGGATGCTGACGCCGATGCCGAGCTCGGACAAAAGCGGTGGCCCCTCGGTGACCTTGGCGCCCAGCCACGCGGTGTAGCTTTCGATGTAATTGGTGATGCCTTCGTTGATCTTGTCGGTGATCGTCTTCTGGTACAGCGCCATGCGCAGCGGCCGCACGCGCAGGATCGCTTCCGGCAGGGCCGCCCCGGGCAAGGCCATCAGCAGCGGATCCGCATCCATGAGGATGAAACAACCGCTTCGCCGGGCCAACTCCATCGCGACCACGTGCCAGGCCGTCATCCTCAGGCCGCGCCATTGTTCGGCCGCATCGACCGGCGTGTTGTAGGGGTCGTCGGTCAGCATGACGGTGGCGAGTGGCGCCTTGCAGGGCGTGAGCGGCGACGGGGCGGCGACTGGCTTGCCGGGTGCGACGACTGCCTCGGCACCGACCACAGGGCTAGGCAGATCCGGTCGTTCTCCCTGGGCCGACACGGCGCAGGCCAGCAGCGCGATCGGCACAATGGCCAAGCTTCTCATGCCGCCACCCGCGTGCGCTGCGGCACCGCTGGCGCGGCCGCGGCCGCGCGCAGGCGCATCAGCTTGAACGCCGCCGGAATCACGAACATCGACAAGAGCGGCGCGGTGAGCATGCCGCCGACCATCGGCGCGGCGATGCGCTGCATCAATTCGGCGCCGGTGCCCTGTGACAGCATCACCGGGATCAGCCCGGCGACGATGACCGCGATGGTCATGAGCTTGGGCCGCACGCGCAGGACCGCGCCCTCCTCGATCGCGGCGTCGAGCCCGGACCTGCTTGTCCCGTCGGGCCGACGCTCGAGCGCCTGGCGCAGGAAGAGAAGCATGACCACACCGAACTCGGCGGCCACCCCCGCCAGCGCGATGAAACCGATGGCGCTCGCCACCGAGAAGTTGTAGCCGAGGATCCACATCAGCCAGACCCCGCCGGACACCGCGAACGGCAGGGTCGCGAGGATCAGAAGGGCTTCGCCGACGCGTCCGAAGATCAGGTGCAAGAGGACGAAAATGATCAGGAGCGTGAACGGCACGACGATCGAAAGCCTTTGCTTGGCGCGCTCGAGATACTCGAACTGGCCCGACCAGGCGACCGAATAGCCCGGTGTCAGCTTGACGCGCTCGGCCACGGCGCGGCGCGCGTCGTCGACCACCGCGACCAGGTCGCGGCCGCGGATGTCGACATAGACCCAGCCGGAAAGCCGCGCGTTCTCGCTTTTCAACATCGGCGGCCCCGCCGCGATGCTCAGCTCGGCGACCTGCGACAAGGTGATGAACGCGCCACGCTCGGTGACGATCGGCAGGCGGCGCAGCTTCTCCAGCGAATCGCGCAGTTCGCGCGGGTAACGGACGTTGATCGGGAAGCGCTGCCGGCCTTCGACGGTCTCGGCCACGGTCTCGCCGCCGATCGCGGCGGCGACGACGCTCTGCACGTCGGCGATGTTCATGCCGAAGCGGGCTGCCTGCGCGCGATCGATGCGGATGTCGACATAGCGCCCGCCGGTGAGCCGCTCGGCCAGCACCGAGGTGACCCCGGGCACCTCGCGCACCACCTTCTCGATATCGGCGGCGATGCGGTCGATCTCGCTCAAGTCGGCACCCGCGACCTTGATGCCCAAGGGCGACTTGATGCCGGTGGCGAGCATGTCGATGCGGTTGCGGATCGGCGGAATCCAGATGTTGGCCAGCCCCGGCAGCCGGGTCGCCCGGTCGAGCTCCTCGATCAGCTTTTCCATGGTCATGCCCGCGCGCCACTCGGACTTCGGCTTGAACTGGATCGTCGTTTCGACCATCTCCATCGGCGCCGGGTCGGTCGCCGTTTCAGCACGGCCGATCTTGCCGTGCACGCTCTTGACCTCGGGCACGCTGCGGATCAGCCGATCGGTCTGCTGCAGGAGCTCGGCGGCTTTCGCCGGCGAGATGCCCGGCAGCACCGAAGGCATGTACAGGAGGTCGCCCTCGTCCAGCGGCGGCAGGAACTCGCCGCCGATCCGCAGCGCCGGATATGCCGTGGCGGCGACGAGGACGGCAGCCAGCGCGATGCACGAACGCGGCCACACGAGCACGCCGCGCAGGAGCGGCCGGTACAGCGCGATGGCCGCGCGATTGAGCGGGTTGGCGCTTTCGGCCGGGATGCGGCCGCGGATCCAGTAGCCCATGAGCACCGGCACCAGGGTCACCGAGAGCCCGGCCGCCGCGGCCATCGCATAGGTCTTGGTGAAAGCCAGCGGCCCGAACAGCCGACCTTCCTGGGCCTCGAGCGCGAACACCGGGACGAAGGAAAGCGTGATGATGAGCAGCGAAAAAAACAGCGCCGGCCCGACTTCGACGGCGGCCTCGGTGATCAGCCGCCAGCGTTCCTCGCCGGCCGGCGACGCCCCCGCGTGTTGCTGCTGCCACTCCTCGATGTGCTTGTGCGCGTTCTCGATCATCACAATCGCCGCGTCGACCATCGCGCCCACCGCGATGGCGATGCCGCCCAAGGACATGATGTTGGCGTTGACGCCCTGCTGGCGCATGACGATGAAGGCGAGCAGCACCCCCAGCGGCAGGGTGACAATCGCCACCAGCGCCGAGCGCAGGTGAAACAGGAACAGCAGGCAGACCAGCGCGACGACCACGAACTCCTCGACGAGCTTGTCGCGCAGGTGTGCGACAGCGCGCTCGATCAGCCCGGTGCGGTCGTGGGTCTCGACGATCTCGACGCCCGGCGGCAGGGAGGACTTGAGCGCTTCGATCCTGGCCTTGACCGCGACCAGGGTCTCGAGCGCGTTCTTGCCCGAACGCATGACGACGATGCCGCCGGCGACTTCGCCTTCGCCGTCGAGCTCGGCGATGCCGCGCCGCATCTCTGGCCCGGTCTGGATGCGCGCGACGTCCTGCAACAGGATCGGCGTCCCGCTGTCGGACAGGCCCAGGGGAACGGCGCGGAAATCGTCGAGGGTCTTCAGGTAGCCGCGCGAGCGCACCATGTATTCGGCCTCGCCCAGTTCCAGCACCGAACCGCCGGTCTCCTGGTTGGCGGCGCGGATCGCAGCGACGACCCGCGCGTGCGGCAGGCGCAAGGCGCGCAAGCGGTCCGGATCGAGCACGACCTGGTATTGCCTGACCATGCCGCCGACGCTGGCGACCTCGGCGACGTTGGCCACCGCCTTGAGCTCGTACTTGAGAAACCAGTCCTGCAAGGCGCGCAGGCTTGCCAGATCGTGGCGCCCGCTGCGGTCGATCAGCGCGTACTGGTAGATCCAGCCGACCCCGGTGGCATCGGGGCCGAGCGCGGGTTTGGCCTGCGCCGGCAGGCGCGCCTGCACGGTGTTCAGATACTCGAGCACGCGCGAACGCGCCCAGTAGGGATCGGTGCCGTCGTCGAACAGGATGTAGACGAAAGAGTCGCCGAAGAACGAGTAGCCGCGCACGGTTTTCGCGCCCGGCACCGAGAGCATCGTAGTGGTGAGCGGGTAGGTGACCTGATCCTCGACGATCTGCGGCGCCTGCCCCGGGAAGGTGGTGCGGATGATCACCTGCGTATCCGACAGATCGGGGATCGCGTCCAGCGGTGTCTTCAATAGCGAGAAAAGGCCCCATGCGCCCAGCATGAGCGTGGCCAGGAGCACCAGGAAGCGGTTGGCGATCGAATAGCGAATCAGCGCGGCGATCACTTTCCGGCCCCTGCCAGCGGGGCGATGCGCGTGATCCGGTACGCGCCGCCGCCTGCGTCCCTGAAACTGAATTCGACCCTGGCGCCGGGGCGGATGCCGGCCGGCAGCGCGCCCTCAGGCGCGCGGAACTCCATGGTCATCTCCGGCCATTTGAGGCTCGCGATCGGTCCGTGCGACAGCGTGATCCGGTCGCCCGCGACGGCCTCGACGCGCGCTTCGCCGCGATGTTCGCCCGACGCCTTGTCGGTCGCGCCCTTGGCGGCGGCGTCGGTCGGGCCGCTCGCCGCCACCACCGGTTGGCCCGGCGCGGCAGCGCCCTTGAGGCTGGCTTCCGAATCGATCAGGAACTGGCCGGAGACGACCACTTTATCGCCGACCGCAAGACCGCGGCGGATTTCAGTCACCTCGACACCGTCGAGCCGCGCATCGACGCCGGTGGCGACCTCGCGCTGCACAAATTTGCCGTCTGCGCCGGCGATCATGACGAGCTTGCGCACTCCGGTGGCGATCACCGCCTCGGCGGGCACCACCAGCGCCTCGCGCCTCGACCCGGACAGACTCACCCGCGCGAACATGCCCGGCCGCAACAGACCCTGCGGGTTGTCGACCTGCAGTCTTGCGCGCAGGGTGCGCGTCGCCGCGCTGACTTCGGGCAGCAACACCGCGATGCGCCCGCGGAAGACGCGATCAGCGAAGGCCGGCACCCGCACCTCGACCGCCGCGTCGGGCTTGAGTGCGCCGCCTTGCGCCTCTGGCACGTCGATCAGAACCCATACGCTGCCGAGCCCCGCGACGCGAAACAGCGTCATTCCCGGCGCGACCTGCATGCCCTCCTTGGCGAAGTTCGGCATCGCCGCGGGCGCGCCCATGCGTTCTCCGCTCTCTGCGGAAAGCGACAGGAGGACGCCGGCGCGCGGCGCGCTCAGGGTCACGCGCGGTTGCGCGCGGCCGTCGCTCGCGAGCGCGGCGATCTGCGCTTCGGGAACCCCCAGGTAGGCAAGCCGCGCGCGCGCGGCGGTGGCGAGTTCGGGCAGGCCCGAACGCAGCAGGGCCAGGTACTCCTCCTGCGCCCCCAGCCATTCCGGCGAGTAGATCGAGGCCAGCGGCGCGCCCGCGGCGACCGCCTCGTCCGGGTTGCGCACATGGAGTTTTTCGATCCAGCCGGACGCACGCACCTGCACCACCTCGATCGATGCTTCATCGAACGCGACAACGCCGGTCGCGTCCACCGCCTCGCCGATGCTGGCGCGCCGAACCGCGGCGGTGCGCATGCCGAGGTTCTGCGACGCTGCAGCGCTGATCCTGACCCCGGGAGCGCCGCCGCCGTCGTCGTCGGCGTACACCGGCACCAGTTGCATGTCCATGAACGGCGATTTGCCCGGTTTGTCAAACTTGTGCTGCGGAAACATCGGATCGTGCCAGTACAGCGCCTTCTTGCCCGGCGGCGTCGGCAGTGCAGCCTGCCGGTCGTACTCGCGCATTTCGGCTTGCATGGCGGCGTACCAATAGCCGCCACCGGCGCCCGCTCCAGCCAGGGCGACGCCCGCGACGATCCACCCGGTGATCCTGCCCGCGCTCATGGCCGCCGCTCCTCTTGCATGAAGTACACCAATTGGGCCCAGGCACGCGCCGCCGCGGCCTGCAAGTCGAGGTGCGCCAGCGTGGTCTCCAGCTCCTGGCGTCGCGCCTCGAGCACCTCGGCCAACGAACCCGCGCCGCCGCGCCAGCCCGCCAGCGCCTGCGCCGAGCGTTCGCGCGCCAGCGGCGGCAAGGTGCTGTCGAAACTGGCCTGGCGACGGAACGCGCGATCCCATTCGATCCAGGCGATCTCGCGTTCCAGAGTGTGCTCGCGCAGCGCTTCGGCGCGCGCCGCCTGCGCCGCGGCGCGTTCGCTTTCGCGCGCGCGGATCGCCGGGTCGATGCGCGCCGCGTTCCATTGCGGCAAGTCGATGGCCACGCCGAACGAAACC
>JBJXGS010000218.1:0-7563 GCA_046160545.1 Burkholderiales bacterium | reverse complement strand
ACCCGCGCGCCGCCGCGCTTACCCATGCCGGGGCGCTGCCAGCGCACCTTGCGCGCGCCGTCAGAACCTGGGATCACGTCGCCCGCATCCGGGCTGGCCGCGATGAAGTCGATAAACGCCTCGCGTTATTCGTCACTCCACACCTCGGCGGCCTGCTTCCGGAACGTCGGGGTTTCGACGACGGTGCGCAACATTCCTTTATTGTACCCCCAATAAAACAGCGGCGCAAGCACCTGGCCGGTGGGCAAGCACCCTGGCGAGGCCTATCGGAGTGCCACGCGCTGGTAGGCGAAATGACCGATCTCCGAGTCAGCGCGCGCGCCGGTAGTGCACGGCGACCGCGCCATTGCCAAGCGGCTGCGCCGAGATCAACTCGAGCCGTCGCGTGCCGGGAAGTCCGCTCTCGCATAGGGTCGGACCGTGACCGGCGATCCTGGGATGGACAAGAAACCTGTACTCGTCGATCAGATCCAGGCGATCCAGCGCGGTCGCGAGCTTGCCGCTACCGAGAAGCACGCCGCCCGGGCTCGCGTCCTTGAGCTTCTGCACACCCGCGCGCAGGTCGCCGACGACATGGTGACTGTTGGTCCAAGGGAAGTCCCTGCGCGTCGAGGACACCACGTACTTCGGCTTGGCCTCAAGCTTGACCGCCCATTCGCGCATCGCCGGCGGTACCTCTGTGTCCCCGCGGGCGACCGCCGGCCAGTAGCTTTCCATCATCTCGTAGGTGACGCGGCCCCACAGCATGGCCGCGCTCTCGTTCATGAGATGGGTGAAGAAGGCGTGCGTCTCGTCGTCGGCGATTCCTTCCTGGTGGTCGACGCAGCCGTCAAGTGTGACGTTGATGCTGAAGGTCAAGAGTCCCATAGTGCCCTTATATGGGCCGGCTCCGGTTTAGCAACGATCTCGATAACCGGCCCGAACCGGCGACACGAAGTGCCGCTGGTGAGGGTCCGTGTTCATCGGGCGGTTAGACGTCAATTTCACTTACAACCTCGCTTCATGGCTTTAACGCGGGAAACAGGCCGACTTGACGAAGACCGGTGAGATTGTCGATCACGCCCACTTGATGTACGACCTTGCGGTTTCGCACAGTCATGATCACGATTTCGTCGAACGCGACCTCCTTTCCAGTGGGCGGAACCGGCCCCCACTGACCCTTATGTACTCCCTTTATAGTGAAGTGTATGACCACCCGTTCGTCGTCCGCGACGATGTGCTTGACCTCTTCGCGAAACCCTTCGAAAGTTGCGTGAGAGCGTTCGACCGCCTCTTGAAGCTGACTCCAACCTTGCCTTCTGGAATGAGGTGAATACTCGGAGACGAACTCTTCTGCGAAGTACTCTGGGATCTTTTCGTATTGACGCTGATTCCATATTTCTCGATTGATTTTGAGACCGAGCTCTCTATTGAATGCGGCCGCTGTTGTGATGTTTCGTCCTGCGACGTTTACTTCTTGTGGCTCGCTGAAGTGAGCGCAGCCCGCCACGAGGAGTACAGCCGTTCCAGTGCCAATAATGCTATTGAATGTCATGGTTTCCCCCGGTGCGCCACAGTGAATTTCGCGACGCCTAACTTCGTTTTCGGGCGACAGGCGTGTCTCCATAACTAGGCGCGCTGTCTCCACAACTTGGAAGGTCGGATCGGTCGGAAAGCCGAATGGTTACAAGGATTTTGATACGAATGTGGGGGCTTGTACACCATTAACTTTCCGGCAAAAACGGCAGTTGGGTGACCGGCGCCGCCGGGGACTGCGACGGGGCATTCCGCACTTGTTACTGGAGAGCCGACGACGGGCTAGTGCTTCGGCGCTTCGCGCAGATAGGCTCGTACGCCACGCGGAACCTTGTAGCTCGAGGAACCGCTTCTTCGACGAACTACCAGGCCTTCATCCAGCCCAGCCCATCGCTGGTCTTGCCGCGCGGCCGATATTCCCCGGCCACCCAGCCGTCGTACCCGAGTTCATCGATCAGGCGGAACAGGTAGGGGTAGTTGATCTCGCCCACGTCGGGCTCATGGCGCTCGGGGACGCCGGCGATCTGGATGTGGCCGACGCCAGGGAAGTATTGGCGGAACTTCATCGCCAGGTCGCCCTCGACGATCTGGCAATGGTAGAAGTCCATCTGCACCTTGACTTGGGCGCTGCCCACGTCCTTGCAGATGGCGTGCGCCTCGTCCTGGCGGTTCAGGAAAAAACCCGGGATGTCGCGGGTGTTGATCGGCTCAATCACCAGGATCAGGTCGCGGCCTCCGATCTGGGCGGCAGCCCAGGCGAGGTTCTTCACGTAGGTCGCGCGGTGCTCCTCGCGGCTGCGGCCCGGCTGCATCAGGCCGGCCATGACGTGGAGGCGGCGGTTGCCGATCACGTCCACATACTCCAGCGCTTTTTCGAAGCCGCGCTTGAAATCGTCTTCGCGCCCGGGCAGCGAACCTACGCCGCGCTCACCACCGGCCCAGTCGCCCGGCGGGCAGTTGAAAAGCACAGGTGTGAGGCCCGCCGCATCCAGCCGTGTCTTGATCTCGTTGACGGCGAACTCGTAGGGAAAGAGGAATTCCACACCTTTGAATCCGTCGGCCGCTGCAGCGGCAAAGCGATCCAGAAAGGCGTGCTCCTGGTACATCATGGAAAGGTTGGCGGCAAACTTGGGCATGGTTGGTGAACAGAGGCAGAGGGTGGCGGGCGGGTTTAAGCGGGAGACACCGGCAAGGCAACGCTACCGCGCTCAGGGCTGCGGGTAAGCGGCGCGCAAAGCGGCCACCTGGGCCGCGTCCAGCGGCCGCAGGCGCCGGCCATCGAGCATCAAGGTCAGGCGGGCGGTTTCCTCAAGCTCCTCGATCGCGTCGGCCGCAGCCGACAAGGACGATCCCGCCACAACGGGGCCGTGGTTGGCGAGCAGCAGGGCATGGTGACGTCCGGCAAAGCGCCGCACGACCTCGGCCAGCGCACGGTCGCCGGGGGCAAAGTACGGCACCAGGGGCAGGCGCCCGACGCGCATGACGTAGTAGGCGGTCAGCGGCGGCAACACGTCCGCGGCGTCGACATCGGCCAGGACGGAAGCTGCCACCGAATGGGTCGAATGCAGGTGAATGACCGCGCCGGCATTGGCACGCTCTGCATACATTGCCAGATGCAGAAAACTCTCTTTGGTGGGCGCGTCACCATCGATCAGGCGGCCATCGCGATCCAGGCGCGAAAGCCGCGCGGGATCCAGGTTCCCCAGCGATGCGCCTGTCGGGGTCATGAGCCAGCCATCGGCCAGGCGCACACTCAGGTTTCCTGTCGAGCCATGCGTGAGCCCGCGGTCGAACATCGATTTGGCAATGCGGCAAAGTGCCTCGCGTTCCGCGGCGGCGCTCATGCTTGAATTCCCAACGCCTTGGAAAAAAAGTCCACACCGCCAAAATTGCCAGATTTCAGCGCCAGAGCCACCGGAACCGGCCCGCCCTCGGCGAGCGTCCATGGAACCCCGGGGTCGATCTGCGCACCGATGCGCAGCATGCGTACCCCAAGCGCCTGCACCACAGCGCCGGAGGTCTCGCCGCCGGCCACCACCAACTTGCGCACGCCGGCGTCGACCAGGCCGCGCGCCACCCCGGCCAGGGCGTCTTCGACGAGCTTGCCGGCTGCCGCCACGCCCAGCCTGCTTTGCACCGCGCGCACCTCCTCGGGTGTGTTGGTGGCGTAGACCAGCACCGGACCTGCGCCCAACCGTTCCTTCGCCCAGGCCAAAGCCTCCTCGACGACCGGTTTGCCTCCGGCCAAGGCCAGCGGATCGATGCGCAAGCCGGGCCTGGACTTGAGCCATTCGGCGACCTGCGCGTTGGTGGCCACTGAACACGAACCGGACAGCACGGCGCTCGCGCCGCCCAGGGCCGGCAGCACCCCGGCTTCCTTCATATGCGCCAAGCGCCCCTTTGCGGCCGCGTTGCGCGCAAGACCCAGGCCGACTCCCGACCCCGCGGTGACCAGCGCCAGGTCCTCGCAAGCCTCGCCGATGGCAAGAAGATCGGCATCCGAAACCGCATCGACGATCGCCATCTCGACCTGGTCCTGACGCAAGGCGGCGATGCGCTCTCGTATCGCCGCCGCGCCGCGCGCCACCGTGTCGAAACGCACCAGCCCCACCTTGCGCGTTGTCTGCGCTTGCAGCACGCGCAGCAGGCTGGCATCAGTCATGGGCGTCAAGGGATGGTCCTTCATCCCGGACTCGGAGAGCAGCAGGTCGCCGACGTAGAGATAGCCGCGAAAAATGGTGCGGCCGTTTTCCGGAAACGCAGGGCAGGCGATCGTGAAGTCGGTATTGAGCGCAATCATCAGCGCTTCGGCGACCGGTCCTATGTTGCCGTCGGCGGTGGAATCGAAGGTGGAGCAGTACTTGCAGTAGATCTGCTCTGCGCCGTTGGCCTTGAGCCAGCGCAGCGCCGCGAGCGAGGCCCGGATCGCCTCGCGCGAATCGATGGTGCGCGACTTGAGCGCGACGACCACGGCATCGACGTCAGGCGGCGGCCCGTCAGGCACGCCGATGGTCTGCACGGCGCGCATGCCCCCCTTGACCAGCATGCTGGCCAGGTCGGTGGCCCCGGTGAAATCGTCGGCGATGCAGCCCAGGATCATTTATGCGTACTCCGCCGATGCGGCGTCAGTTTTTGAAAAGTTCGGCCTTTTCGCCCGGAGCGGGAGTGTAGCTGGTACTGCCGCGAGACAGTATCGACGCCCGGCCACCATGGCGGGCGATCAGGCTTTGCTGATCAGCCTTGGCGCGCCGGTCGACACCCTCGGGGTCGAGCAGGACGCGCAGCTGGGCTTCGAAGCGATCCCGCAGCGGTGCATGCTTTGCATCCTGGGCGAGGTCATCAAGCTCTTCGGGATCTTCGGCGAGATCGAAGAGTTCGGGCGCAAAACCCGTGTAGTGAATGTATTTGTAGTTGCCGCTACGCAGCATGTAGACCGCGCTCAGCCCACCCGCAGCGTGATATTCGCTGAGTACGGTCCGTTCCGTCCGGTCCGGTTCACGCACAATGTCCCAGAGCGATTCGCCCTTATAGCCATGGCCGGGCGAAACGCCGCAACCGGAGAGGATCGTCGGCAAGAAATCGATCAGGCTGACCGGTGTTTTGCAAACCGCGCCTGCCGGAACCTCGGGGCCGGACAAAATCAGCGGGACGCCAGCCGACTCCTCATACATGTTGGACTTGCCCCACAGTCCGCGCGCCCCAAGGTTCGCGCCATGGTCGGAAACGAAAGCGACGCGCGTTGAGTCCGCCAGACCGGCCTCTTCGAGTGCCGCCAGCACACGGCCGACATTGCGATCGACAAAAGTCGCCAGTCCCATTGCAGAGGCGATTGCGGTGTACCGTGCATGATCGTCGGCGAACCAGCGGTCGAAGGTATAGCACTCGTTGAACGCGTCCCACCAGGGGTGCGAAAAGCCGGCGGCGCGGCGCTTGATCGGCGCGATCCCTGCCAGCGGATGCAAAGCGAAGTCTTGCGGCGGCGCGACCAGAGGTGAATGCGGGCTGATGTAAGAGCAGAACAGCACCCAGGGCGCATCGCTGCGTCTCCCCCCGCGCTCGCGCAGCCAGCGACAAGTCTCGCCTGTGATATCCCGGTCATACCTGATGTAAGAGGTCTCGCCCGGTCCGATGCGCCTTGCCAGGTCGCGGCACTGGGGGCGCGCCGGCGGCGGGTCGCGCAGCAGGCCGAACAGGTCGCCCACGCCTTCCTCGATATGCATGGGCAGGATCTGTCGGTCGAACCCGGTCGGCGCAAGGTCATCGACATAGTGCAACTTACCGATCGACACGCACTCCACACCGGCTGCCTGCAGGGCATGCCCCCAGGACGGCACGGAACCGTCGTAGGCGATCGCGTTGTCCCAGAAACCGGTTTCGTGCACATGCCGACCGGTTGCGAAGCAGGCCCGTGCCGGGACGCAGATCGGCGAACTGGTGTAGGCGGTAGTCAAGCGCGTACCGCCACCGGCCAGGCGGTCGAGGTTCGGCGTATGCGCGGATCGTTGCCCATAACATCCGATGCGTCGCCTGTCGTGCTCGTCGTCCATGATCACGAGCAGATTGCGCAGTGGCAGGTTCACGGCGACAAGCTACCGTTCAGTCCAGTTTGGCGCCCGAACTCTTGACCACGGAGGCCCATTTGGCAGTCTCCTCACGCAACAAACCGGCAAGTTCGGCCGGTGTCATGAAACGCGCCTCCGCACCAGCTCGCATGAGTTGCTGTTGAACCTCGGGCGTCGCCAAGGCCCTGGCGAGATGCGTGGACAACAGCTCGTGAATCGGTCCCGGCAAGCCGGCAGGCGCAAACATGGCGTGCCAATTGTCGGCCTCGAACCCGCTCAACCCCGCCTCGGCCACGGTGGGCACGTCGGGCGCAAGCGCAGAACGCCGGCCCGTGGTCACGGCAAGTGCCACAAGCTTGCCTGCCTTCACCTGGGCCAGGGCTGGCGGCATGCCGACGACCGAGAGCTGCACCTCCCCGGCCAACAGCGCGGTCACCGCGGCACCACCGCTCTTGAAAGGTACATGAACGATATCCAGCCCCGCACGATTCTTGAACAGTTCGGCGGTCAAGTGCTGGGGACCGCCGCTTCCGGGCGAGGAATAGTTCATCGCGCCGGCTCGGGATCGCGCCAGGGCCGACAGCTCTGCGATCGACCGCACCCCGAGCGAAGGAGTGGTCACGAATACCAGGGGAACAGATGCGACATGACCGATCGGCGTAAAGCTGCGCTCCGGGTCATAGGCAAGGTCCGGTCGCAGCGCCTTGCTGATCGGGTGGGTCGAGACGGAACCGACGAAGAGAGTATGGCCATCCGGTCTCGCCCTCGCGACCTGAGTCGCGGCGATGGTCCCGACGGCGCCCGGCCGATTCTCGATCACGACGCTCTGGCCGATCGACTCGGCAATCTTGCCGCCCACGATGCGGCCGATGATGTCCGGCGCGCTGCCGGGTTCGGAGCCCACGACTATGGTGATGGGTCTGCTCGGGAACGACTGCCCAGCTGCGCTACCCGCGAGCGCGCTCAATACCAAAGTCACCAACAGCGAGAAATGGTTTCGTCTGACGCGCAGCAACGCGATCCACTCAAGATATTCTCGCTTCACCACTTCTCCTTTGGCCGATCGATTCCGGGAAAGATGTCGAACACTATCTCATCCAAAGCAAACTCTGGCGCGGGTGCCCACTTTAGTGTGCATCCTCTAGGCGCATTGCCTACCATGCAAGGCGTTGCGTCACCCGCGCTCTATCAAGCCCGGGCCGCCCCATCCACGTAGACAGGAGAAACAGCATGGCCAAGCGTCAAACCCAAAAGGCTGCCGAGAAGACCGCCGCCGACAACAAGCTGCTCGATTCCATCCGCGCCTCGGCGCAGGAGATCTGGCAGGCAGGCCTGGGCGCGTTCGCCAAGGCCCAGTCCGAAGGCACCAAGCTCTTCGAAGCCCTGGTCAAGGAAGGCGAAGGACTGTCCAAGAAGACCCGTGGTCTGGCCGAAGCCAAGATCGGCGAAGTCACCGGCAACGTCACCAAGGCAGCGTCCAAGGCGC
>JBJXGS010000217.1:0-23215 GCA_046160545.1 Burkholderiales bacterium | reverse complement strand
GGAACCGCCTATCACGTCATCCTGATGGTGCCGCAGGACAAGGTGACGCTGCTGGTGATGCCGGACACGCCGATGCCGCGCCGTGGCCGTGCGGTTCAGCATGGCATGTATGCAAGCGTGGTGCCCGCGGGCAAGGGAAGCGTAGGCGTGGTCGGTTCGACCGCGGCGGTGGTGGACAGCGTCGTGGGCGCGATCCGCGCCTGAGCGCTTCGATGAGGTCCCTCGGGCGGGTGAAGGAAGCGCTGTCTTGCCGGCTTTGCTGGCGCATCACGCTGGCGGTGTTCGGACTGATCCTCGTGGTCGAGAGCGCGATCCTGATTCCGACGGCGCAACGCTTCGTGCAGGGCGAGCTGGACCGGCTCGCGAACCATGCGGTCATTGCGCTGGAGCCGGCATTGCTGGTCGGCGGCGAGTCGCGGCTGGCGGAGTTCGGTGCCATGGTGGGCCAGTACAACCTGGCCGGCATCGCGCTTTACGGACGCGATGGCCACCCGATCCTCCGCGCCGGCGAACACGGCTCGCTTGCGTACACGGATAGCCTGTCCCGTACGGCGGGCATGATGGCCGAGCGCATCGGCCGTTCCATCGACGGCCGCCGGGTGGACATCGCCTGGCGCAGCGGCCGCGCCGGGGAGCCGCTGGTCATTGCGCGCCTGGACGCCAGCCATGTGCGCGGTGAGTTGTGGGCCTACCTGCTGCGCATCGGCGGCCTGGTGGCGATCATCGTCCTGGTGGTGACAGCCGGAACGATGCTGGTGATGCATTACGGCGTGCTCAGGCCGCTGATGTCCCTGCGGCGCAGCGCATTGGCCGCGGGAGCGGACCCTGCGGGCGCCACCCGGCACGCCGTCGGATCGTCGCGCAGCGATGAGATGGGCGAGGTGATCCGGGCGCACGACGGCATGCTGGCGCGAATCGAGGACTCGGTGCGGCGGGATGCCGCGATCGCCGAGGAGCGCGCGCGCTACCTCTCGCATCACGAGCCCCTGACCGGGTTGCCGAACCGCACGGCGCTGATGGAGTACCTGGCGCGCAGCGGTTCGGTCGAGGCCGCGGACCGGCACCTCTCGCTGGTGCTGGTGAACCTGCTCCGGTTCCGGGAATTGAATGCGAGCGCGGGTACGCGGCGCGGGGACGAGATCCTGAAGCGATTGGCGGCGACGTTGAAGCGCGCCGTCAACGCGGGCGACTTCGTGGCACACCTTGGCGCGGACCACTTCGCCATCGCGCGCACACGCGCCGCGGCCGAGGGCGATGCCGCCTACGCCGAGCAGATCCTGCGACTCATCAAGACGGCTTGCGCGGGCAGCGGCGATGCGCCGCGGGTTCGGCTGGGCATTGCCAGCGCCCCTGCGGCCGAACTGGATGCGCCGGCGCTGCTGGGTCAGGCGGAGTTCGCGCTGTCGCGCACCGGAGCCGACGACAGCGGCGAGTACCAATTCTTCTCCGCGGACCTGGCGCGCGAGGCCGACGATCGCCAGCGCCTCGCGCGGGAGCTGGAGCAGGCGCTGGCGGCGGGCGAGCTGTACCCGGTTTACCAGCCCAAGATGAGCCTGGTTGGCGCCGGCGCCTCGCGCATCGCCGGTGCCGAGACGCTGCTGCGCTGGACCAGCCCCACCCGCGGCGTGGTGAGCCCAGGCCGCTTCATTCCGCTGGCCGAGACCACGGGGCTGATCGTGCCGATCGGCGATTTCGTGCTGCGCGCAGCCTGTGCCCAGATGCGCGCCTGGCTCGACCGCCACGGCTGGTCGCCGCGGCTCGCGATCAACCTGTCGGCGCAGCAGTTTTCCCTTCCGGACCTGCAGGCGCGCCTGGAGCGCGCGTTGTCCGAGTACCGCCTCCCACCCGGCCTGCTCGAAGTCGAGATCACGGAGACCGCGGCGATGCGCGACGTCGCCAGCACCGCCGAGACGCTGGCGGCGTTGCGCCAGCTTGGCGTGCACGTCTCGATCGACGACTTCGGCAGCGGCTACTCATCGCTCATCTACCTGCATCGATTCGCAGTGGACGCGATCAAGATCGACCGCTCGTTCGTCGAGAGCATCGGGGCCGATCACCACGGCGAGGCGATCTGCGACGCCGTGCTGCGCCTCGGGCAGGCGCTGGGCACGCGTGTTGTGGCCGAAGGCGTCGAGACCGAGCTGCAACTCGATTTCCTGCGGCGGCGACGCTGCGACGAGGCCCAGGGCTACCTGATTGGCAGGCCGGTCAGCGCCGCGGAGTTCGAGCGGACCTGGATCGCCGCACGGGCGGCGGCTTGATTCAGGTCCTGCTTGCCGCCGCGCTGGCGTTTGCGTTGACTGGCGCACGGGCCGCGGAGCTCCCGCCGAAGGAGGTTCGCCGGGTTCTCGGTGCACTGACGCCGGATGGCAACGAGGCGGAGCGCGCATCCGCGATCCGCGCCATTGCGCAGGCCGGCGACCGGCGCTTCATTGCGCCGCTGGTGGACCTGATGCGCTTCCCGCGCAGTTCCAACGAGAGCCCGTTGGTGGTCGACACCCTGCGCAAGCTGGCGGGCGCGGGCGCGCCCGGCGCGAGCTGGCCCGACTGGGTGGAGTATGTGGGGCGCCGGCCGGAACTCAAGCCGCCGCCCGGGTACGCGGACTGGAAAGGCGTGCTGCATTCGACGATCGATGCCCGCTACCTGCAGTTCCTGCGCGACGACGCGCCCAAGCGGGTGCGCATTGAGGAAGTGCAGTGGGGCGGGGTCCCGGTGGACGGCATTCCCGCGCTGGTGAATCCGAAGACCACGGCCGCCGGGGCCGCGCGCTGGCTCGACGACCGCGATGCCGTGTTCGGCGTCAGCCTGAACGGGGAGGCGCGCGCCTATCCGTTGCGCATCCTCGACTGGCACGAAATGGCGAACGACGTCGTGGGCGGCGTGCCGGTGGCGCTTGCGTACTGCACATTGTGCGGCTCGGGAGTGTTGTTCCGCGCCAACGTGGCGACCGCGGCGGGCAAGTACCGGTTCGAGTTCGGTTCGTCGGGCTTTCTGTTTCGTTCCAACAAGCTGATGTACGACCGCCAGACCAATACCTTGTGGAATCACCTGACCGGCGAGCCCGTGATCGGCAAGCTGGCCAGCAGTGGCATCCAGTTGGAACGGCTGCCAATCGTGGTCACGACCTGGGGGGAGTGGAAGCGCCTGCATCCGGCGACGACGGTGCTCGATCCGGAAACCGGCCACCTGCGGCCCTACACGCCGGGCGCCGCCTACGGACGGTACTTCGCCAGCACGCGCACCATGTTCCCGGTTTGGCAGCGCAGCGGCCTGCTACACGACAAGGCGCGGGTATTCACGCTGCTGATCGACGGCCGGCCCAAGGCTTATGCGCTGGAAGCCATCGACCGCGCGGGCGGCGTGGTCAACGACCGTTTCGCGCATAGGGACCTGGTCGTGCACTTGCGCCACTCGGTGGGCAAGGTCTCGCTTCCCAGGAGCTGGGGTGGCGGCCTGGCCAACGACCTCAAGCTGGATGCCGCGCAGGCGGCAATCCGTCGCGCACCCGGGATCACGCGTGAACTGACCGCAGACATGCTTCTGGCGATGCCGGTCGCCACGCGGCTGCCGCTGTTGGAGGAGTACAGCGCGGACCAGCATGGCGCTCCGCGTGATCGCACGCACGCCCTGAATCCCGAGCTGCGAGATCAGGTGGCAAGCCGGGGCCTGGCGGGAGAGACTCGCGCCTACGAAAGTGGCGGGCGGCGTTTTCGCGCCGGTTCGTCGCCGGACGCGTTGCTGGACGAACGCGGCCGGTCGTGGACGGCGACGGAGGAGGCGCTGCTAGGGCCGGAAGGCGAACGCCTGCCGCGGATCGCTGGGGAACTCGCCTATTGGTTCGGCTGGTTTGCGTTCTTCCCGAAGACCGAGGTGTACGGCGCGGCGCGGGTTGGAGCCCAGATCCTGCGCGACAAGCCGGCTGAAGGCTTGGCCTCTAAAGTAGAATGAAACCTCAACTGGAGAATGCATGAAATCACTATTCGTTGCCTGCATATTGCTGTCACTGGCCGGTTGCGCCACATCCTCGTCGCGGGAAGGCGGGGCGCATGGTCTGAACGCCCAGCGCAGTCCGCATGGCGTCAAGGCCACGATCGATCGCTTCGAAGCCGCGGCGAAGGCGCGCGGCCTGACGGTGTTCGCACGCATCGACCACGCCGCCGGCGCGCAGAAGATCGGCAAGGCTTTGCGGCCCACCGAGTTGCTGATCTTCGGCAATCCCCAGGGCGGGACGCCGCTGATGGAGTGCGCGCAGACGGTGGGCATCGATCTGCCTCTCAAGGCGCTCGCCTGGCAGGACGCCGCCGGCGCGGTCTGGCTGGGCTACAACGAACCCCGTCATCTGGTGCACCGGCACCGCGGCGGCGATTGCCAGCCCGCGGCGGACAACGTCACCAAAGTACTGGGTGCGCTCGCGGGCGAGGCGGTGAAGCCCTAGATCGCGAACGGCCGCCCGGTCGGGGCGGCCGCAATGCTATTCTGCCCGGCGCCGCGATTCGCGGTTCCGTCGAGGCCACATTTCCGGTGCAATCCTCCGATCAGCCCGTCCTGAGGGACATCGTCCTCGTCGGCGGCGGCCACAGCCATGTCACGGTGCTCAAGCGCTTCGGCATGCGGCCGCTGCCGGGCGTGCGCCTGACCCTGATCTGCCGCGACACCCACACGCCTTACTCCGGGATGCTTCCCGGCTACATCGCCGGCCACTACGGCTACGACGAGGTGCATATCGACCTGTCGCGGCTGGCGCAGTTCGCCGGGGCCCGCTTCTACCGCGATGAGGCCCTGGGCCTGGACCTCGGTGCGAGGCGCGTGGGCTGCCGCGACCGGCCACCGGTGCCCTACGACCTGCTGTCCATCAACATCGGCTCCACGCCGCAGATGCGCGATGTGCCGGGCGCCGCGGAGCATGCGGTGCCGGTCAAGCCCATCAACGGTTTCGACGCGCGCTGGCGTCTGCTGCTGGAGCGCGTCCGCGGGCATGCGGGCCAGATGAGCATAGCGGTGGTGGGTGCCGGCGCGGGCGGCGTCGAGTTGACCCTCGCCATGCAATATCGTCTGCGAGCGGAATTGCGGGCGCTTGGCCGCGATCCGGACACGCTGAAGTTCCACCTGCTCACGCGCGATGACCGGATCCTGCCCACCCACAACGCCTGGGTGCGGTCGACGTTCATGCGCGTGCTTGAGGAGCGCGGTGTCGTGGTTTACCGCGACGCCGAGGTCACGCAGGTGTCCGCTGCGGAGTTGCGCACCGCGCGCGGCGAAACGCTGCAAGCGGACGAAACCGTCTGGGTAACCCAGGCCGGCGGCGCTGCCTGGCTGCGCGACAGCGGGTTTGCGCTGGACGAGGGCGGCTTCATCCGCGTCGAGGACACCCTGCAGACGGTCACCGCGCCCAATGTTTTCGCCGCGGGCGACATCGCCTCGATGGTCAATCATCCGCTCGAGAAGGCCGGCGTGTTCGCGGTGCGCCAGGGCCCGCCGCTGGCCGAGAACCTGCGCCGCGCGGTCGAAGGCCGGGCGCTGAAGGCTTACCGGCCGCAGCGGCGCTGGCTGGCGCTGATCAGCACCGGCGACCGCCATGCCGTGGCCTCGCGTGGTGCGCTGGGTCTGCGGGGTGACTGGACCTGGCGCTGGAAGGACTGGATCGACCGGCGCTTCATGGCGAAGTTCGATCGCCTGCCGGCGATGACGGAGGCGACGCCGGTTGCGCAGCCCTCGATCCGGCTGGAGGGGGAGGAAGCTTCGCAGGCAATCTCGGCGATTGCCATGCGTTGCGGAGGTTGCGGCGCGAAGGTGGGTGCCTCGGTGCTCTCGCGCGCCCTCGGCGCCTTGCGCCCGGTGGAGCGGGACGATGTGCTGATCGGATTGCACGCGCCCGACGATGCCGCTGTGGTGCGCGTGCCGCCGGGCAAGGCGATGGTGCATACGGTGGATTTCTTTCGCGCCTTCATCGACGACCCCTATGTGTTCGGCAAGGTCGCGGCCAACCACGCGCTGGGGGATATTTTCGCCATGGGCGCGGAAGCGCAGTCGGCCACCGCGATCGCGACCGTGCCGCCGGGGCTGGAGGCGAAGGTCGAGGACGTCCTGCTGCAAATGATGACCGGCGCGGTCGAGGTCCTCAACGAGGCCGGGTGCGCGCTCGTGGGCGGCCACACGGGGGAGGGTCGCGAACTGGCGCTGGGCTTCGCCGTCAATGGCCTGCTGGATGAAGCGGGCGCGCCGGCCCTGCGCAAGGGCGGCCTGCGCCCCGGCGACGTGCTGATCCTCACCAAGCCGCTGGGCACCGGAACCTTGTTCGCGGCGCACGCGCGGCTGGAAGCGCGCGGGCGCTGGATCGACGCCGCTCTGGCATCCATGTGCCAGTCGAACCGGCTCGCGGCGCGCTGCCTGCGCGAGCACGGCGCGAGCGCCTGCACCGACCTGACCGGCTTCGGTCTGCTGGGGCACCTGGTGGAGATGACGCGGCCCTCGGAAGTGGATGCGGAACTGGACTTGCCCGCGATTCCGGTGCTCGAGGGCGCTGAAGAAACCAGCGCGGCCGGAATCCTCAGCTCGCTGCAGCCGGCGAATGTCCGCCTGCGCCGCGCGCTGCGCAACCAGCAGGAGGCGGTGAACCATCCACGCTATGCGTTGATCTACGATCCGCAGACTGCCGGTGGCCTGTTGGCAGGTGTACCGGCGAACCGTGCCGAGGCTTGCCTAGCCGCGTTGCGCGCGCTGGGTTACGGGCACGCTGCGGCGATCGGCCGCGTGCTTGCCCAGGGGCAGGCGCTGGAGCCCATCGTCCTCAAGCTACGCTAGCGTCCCGGAAGGCGCACACGTCCAGCAGCAGGAGGGCAAGGCGCTTCACGCGCCGAGTTTCTCGGCCAGTTCGGGGAAGCCGTCCACCACGTACGTGCAGGCCGGATTCGGGTTCGGATCGGGCGGACCCGCCGGACCCCATTCGTCCGGCCGGCGCACGAACGCGGTCTGGAACCCGCAGCCGCGCGCGGCGTCGAGGTCGAAGTTGTGGCAGGCGACCATCAGGATCTCCGCCGGGTCAAGCTGCAGCCACTTCGCCGCCGTCAGGTAGGCCTCTGGCCGGACCTTGTAGAGGCCGATCATCTCGCAGGAGATGATGGCGTCCCAGCTGATGCCGTTCTTCCGCGAGACGTCGATGACAAGCGATGTCGTCAGCAACGTGAAGGACGCGCACACGTAGCGCTTGCGCAGCCGCGCCAGGGTTGCCGGAAAGTCTGGCCAGGCATCCAGCGCGTGCCAGGTGCGCCAGATGGCATCGCGGTCCGCCGCGGTGAGCGCCTCCAGCCTGAACTCCTTGATCACCTCATCCAGCTTCTCGCGATGCACATCGTCGAAGTTGAACGCCGGCCGATCGGCGTTGACGATGCCTTTCAGCGAGCGTCGCCGGTACTCGTTCGTGACCGCGGACCAGTCCGCGGTCAATCCCCGGGCGGCGCCGGCCCTGGCCAATGCCGAGGAGATGCCCTTGTGCCAGTCGAGGATGGTTCCGCCAGTGTCGAACGCCAGTGTCTTGATCGCCATGGTTTTCTCCTATGCCCAGACCGGATAGCCGCGCGTCGCGCGCGGCATGCCGCCGAAGAGGTCCAGCATGCGCTCGCGCCAGGCGTACATCGGATCGTCGGGCTCCAGGATGCGGATCGGCGATACCGCGCGCGCCCACTGGAAAGGCGAGAACAGGATGTAGTCGGCGAACGCCGGCGCAGCGCCGCACAGGAACGGCTGCGCGGCCAGCAGCGGGCGAACCGGGTCGAAGCCCGCGCGCAGCGCGGGCAGGGCGGCGTGCGACTCCGCGCCCAGCGCTTCCAGCGTTTTGCCGAAGCGCTTCTCGCGTGACTCGCGGAAGTAGGCTTTGTCCTTCTCGTGCAGGCTGGCAAAGAGGTCGGTGATGATGGCGCGGATCATGGTCGCGTGAACGTTGCGCTCGCACCAGTGCTTGATGAACCAGGCGAGCGATCGCGCCTGCGGCCCCTCGAACAGGCGCGGACGATCGGGGTAGGCCTGGTCCAGGTACAAGGCGATGTCCCAGGAATCGTGCACTTCGCGCCCGTTGTCGTCGATCACGGGCACCAGTCCTTGCTTCGAGAACGCGATGGCGTCCTTCTCGGTGAAGCGCCAGGGCACCGTTTCGCACTCGAGGCCCTTGTGCGCCAGGGCCAGGCGCACGCGCCAGCAATTGGGCGAGAACAGGCGGTCGTCCTCGGCGCCCGCGAGCTCCCAGTGTCGGATTGTCATTTGTTCCTCCTCAAGTTCTTCCTCAGGCCGCGCGCAGCGCGGCGTCCAGAGGATAACCCGGCCCGCTCACGATCCGGCGCCAGTATGCCGCGTGCGCGTCGCTTTCCGGCGGCCACTGCGCGAGGAAGGTCTCGCGCCACGCCGCGGCGTCGTAGTCGATGGCGATGGCCTCGATGTGGAGCTTTCCCGATCTTGCCCGGTAGAGCGCGTGGCGCGCGGGCGTGACCGAGATCCGCGTCGCCAGGCCAAATGTTGTACCAGCGAAGTTCGGCATGCCGGCCGCGCCGTTGTTGACGACGGCACGCGCGCCGTCGAAGGTCTGCAGCACCGGCAAGCAGGTGTGGCTGGAGGCGAAAACGCTGACATTGGCAGCGGCGAAGGCGCCGCTGGCCGCGTTGCGGCCGGCAGCAGTCGCGAGTACTTCCTGCGAGAAGTTCCAGCCGGCAAGGGAGTCGGCATCCCCGTGCACCACCGCGACGCGCTGACCACCTACCTCAGCGACGCGGAACATGGGCAGTGCAGCCAGGCGCTTTGCCACACCTGGCGCGCGCGCGGTCGTGGCACGCAGGCGTTCGATGATGCGGTTGGAGCGGGCGACATCCTCGTCGCCGACCCAATCCGGGTAGGCGCAGCCGCAGCCGGCGTTCGATCGCGGGTGGGCAATCTCGGTTTCGACGTTGCCTCGCGTCGCCACATGGTTCGAGACGCCTTCCTCGATGTCCGCGAACACCGCGTCGTCGACATCGAACCAGTGGAAATCGCCGTTGAACACGAGCGACGCCTCGACTCGCTCCGCCCGTACCATCTCCTGCAGCCGGCGCAACGAGAACGGGTTGCCGTACAGCCCGCCTGCGATCCAAAGCGCGTCGGTTGCGAGCGAATTAGCCCGCGCCAGCGCTCGGGCGCCGTAGCGATAGTCAAGGGGGCATGAACGCCCCGGGGCGCCTGACGCAGTCATTCTGGATCCGTCGCGCGGGCTCCGGTTCGATTACAAGACTTCGCCGCCCTCCAGACTGACGTGCGTCGCGCCGCGGAAGGGGGGTGGAATGATTCTCTTTTCCGCTATCATTGGGCCAGTTCACCTGCGAGTCTGCACGTGAGCCCAATTTGACCCGTCGTTTCATCCGCAGCCCATCTTTCCGAATGGAGAATGAACGTCATGAAGCATATGCTCAAAACGCTACTCGTTGGCTCAGCCCTCGCGCTGATCCCGGTTTCACAAACGATGGCTCAAACCAAAGTTGTGATTGGCCACTTTGGTGATCCTGTGCCCTACAAGGCACTCATCGCCGATGGAAGCCTCGAAAAAGCCACCGGTTGGAAGATCGACTGGCGGCAGTTCGCGTCCGGCGCGGAAGTCAACGCTGCCATGGCCTCTGGCGGCATTCATATTTCTGAAATCGGCTCTTCTCCCCTGTCAGCCGGCTTGAGTACCGGATTGCCCTATCAGATGATCGCTGCCGGCAAGGTCATTGATACCTCCGAGGCATTGGTCACACGAAATGGCTCTGGCATCGACAAACCTGCCGACCTCAGAGGCAAGCGCATTGCGACGCCGATCGGCTCAACGGCCCACTACTCATTGATGGGCGTGTTGAAGATGAACGGCATGACTGAAAAGGACATTACCTTGTTGGGCATGTCGCCAAGTGAAATCGCCGCCGCCTGGGCACAAAACGCCATCGATGCTGCCTTCGTGTGGGTTCCGGTCCAAGCGAAGTTGCGTGAAAACGGCAAGGTGATGTACACCGCAGGCGAGGTAGCGAAAGCGGCGGGTTTTCATACTTTCAACGCATGGGTTGCGAATACCAAGTTCGCATCTGAAAATCGCGACGGCTTGATCAAGTTCCTGAGGGCCGTATTTGAGATCAATGCGGATTACCACAAGAACAAGGCCGCATGGAATGCAGATTCACCAAAAATCAGAGCTGTTGCAGCGAATGTGGGTGTGACACCGGCTGCAGTCGTGCCCATGCTGGATGGCACGATTTACCCGGACGGCGATCTGACCATGTCCGCCAACTGGATGGGCGGCGGCGCAGCAAGAACCATCAAAGGCACCGCTGAATTCCTCAAGAGTGCTGGTCGAATCAACAGAACTGCGGACGACTACAGCCAGTTTGTCACCTCTGAGTTTGCCAAAGCTGCTGCGGGCAAATAAGCCTGTCAAAACAACTGGGGGGCTGACCTGCGCGGGCCAGGTCAGCGCTTGAGTTGCTCACTCCGAGGCTATCGATGACCGCTCTTGCTATTAGAAATGTGTCGGTTTTCTATCCGGTCAAGGGTAAACCGCCTGTTCATGCGCTCCAGAACATCGATCTTGAGATTCATGAAAAAGACTTTGTGGTGGCCCTCGGTGCATCGGGCTGCGGCAAGTCCACCCTGCTAAACCTTATTGCGGGATTCATGGCGCCCAGTGAGGGCGAAATCTCCCTCAATCAAAAGGCCGTTACCGGACCTGGAGCGGATCGCTCGGTGGTCTTTCAGAAGCATGCCCTGCTGCCCTGGATGAATGTGCTGGATAACGTCGCGTTTGGACTGAAGATTCAGGGCCACGACAGAGCAAAGCGCGAAAAGATAGCCCGTGAATTCATCAAGTTGCTGGGGCTTGAGCAGTTTGAGCAATCTGCTACCTATGAACTGTCGGGTGGCATGCAGCAACGTGTGGGCATCGCACGGGCGTTGACCAGCGACCCTGCCATCTTGTTGATGGACGAGCCATTGGGCGCGCTGGATGCGCTGACGCGCGAGCGGGCGCAAGAGCTGATCCTGAATGTGTGGCGAGACACCGGAAAGATGGTGTTTTTCATCACCCACAGCGTTGAAGAAGCGCTGTTCATGGGGACCAAGTTGGTCGTGATGTCGCCGCGCCCTGGCCGTATTTCGCATGTGTTCGACTTGCCATTCAGCCGCCAGTATTTCGAGAGTGGCAACGCCCGCGAGATCAAGGCTTCCTCGGATTTCATTGCCCTCCGGGAAAAAATCTTGAAGATCATCTTCACCGACGAAGCAGGAGCCCACGATGACTGATCGGGAAGCCCAAGGCGGCAGTGGAATGCTGGGGAGCCTGATGAGGGGCAAACCGGCCAAACCCGGTGAAATTTATGGCGTTCCAGGCCAGGGGGAAAGCTTCAGGATCAGCGCGGTCGTGATCGTGCTGTTGATCGCTTTCTGGGGGTTTGTCACGCATGCGGGCTATATCAAGCCGCTCTTCTTGCCTTCGCCAATGGGCGTGGTCAACGCCCTGTTCGACGTCATGAAGGAAGGTTTCACAGGCGTCGGCTTTTGGGAGCATGTCTGGATCAGCACACTGCGTGTCTTTGGAGCCTTCGTGCTGGCCTGCGTCATTGGCATTCCACTCGGCATAGCCATGGGCATGAGTCCGGTCGCGCGCGGCATCTTTGATCCCCCCATCGAGTTTTACCGCCCCATTCCGCCGCTCGCGTACCTGCCCTTGATGATCATCTGGTTCGGTATCGACGAGTTGTCCAAGGTTCTACTGATCTTCTCATCGGTGCTCGCGCCGATGGTTTTGGGAGCGCGCGCGGGTGTGAAGTCGGCAGCAATCGAGCAGATTCACGCGGCGTATTCGTTCGGCGCCACTCGCTGGCAAGTGATTCGCCTGGTGGTGTTGCCGTCAGCCATGCCCGAGATCTTTACGGCCATGCGTGTTGGAATCGGTTTTGGCTGGACCACATTGGTGGCCGCCGAGATGGTGGCTGCCACGTCGGGGCTGGGTTACATGGTCCTGTCCGCCTCGCGCTTTTTGCAGACACCGATTGTGATCATGGGCATCGTCGTCATCGCGGGGATCGCCTACGCCTTCGACCACCTGGTGCGTTTTGTGGAGCGCCGTGTGGTGCCGTGGAAGGGCCGTGGTTGATCCAACACTCCCTTGAAAGCATTGCATGACGATCGAATACGCGCCCGAGCGTTTGCAGGTGTTCGCCAAAGACCTGGACTGGTGGCTGGACAACCTGACCAACTACGGATCCCTTTTCCTGGGGAAAGAGACCACCGTAGCCTATGGCGACAAGTGCGCTGGCCCGAACCATAGCTTGCCAACCCGGGGCGAGGCGCGCTACTCGGGCGGCTTGAGCACGGGCAAGTTCATCAAGACCGTGACCTACCAGCGACTGACACAGGGCGCCAGCTGCGCCGTTGGCCAGGTGGCAGACCGCATTTCGCTCCTTGAGTGCATGGAGGGGCATGCGCTCACTGGTGACATCCGGTTGAAGAAGTACTCCCCGCAGAGGTCCTTCGAGCTGGTTACGCTCGCCGGACATCAACACTGATCGCGCCGTGTCTTCATCTTCGGTAGCGCCAACAGCAGTCGCGCCGCCCGCACCTGACGGGTTATGGTTCGGCAAGGACCTGAGTACACCCGAGCCAATTCCGGAAGAAGCGATCGAACGTGCCGTAGCCTTGATGCGCTCCGGCCGCCTGCATCGCTATGGCGAGCAGGGTGCTGGCTACCCCGAACCTTCGCTGCTGGAGCAGGAGTACGCCACCTATGTGGGCAGCAGGTACTGCGTGGCAATCAGCTCATGCGGTGTCGCAATGTTCATCGCCCTCAAGGCGCTGGGCGTGAAGGTCGGCGACAAGGTGTTGACCAGCACCTTCACGCTATCTCCCGTGCCAGGTGCGATCGCGCATGCGGGCGCCGATGCGATTCTGGTTGAAACGGGTGCGGACTATTTGACCGACATGGCTGACCTGGAGCGCAAGGCGGCGACAAGCGGCGCCAAGGTCCTTCTGCTTTCGCACATGCGCGGCCACATCGCCGACTTGAGGGAAGTAATGGCGATTTGCGACAAATACGGGATTGCCGTCATTGAAGACTGCGCTCACACCATGGGAGCCAAGTGGGACGGCAGGTTCACCGGCACTTGGGGCAGGGTGGGTTGCTACAGTGCGCAAACCTACAAGCACATCAACTCCGGCGAAGGCGGTCTGCTGGTGACAGATGACGACGACGTGGCGGCCCAGGCCATATTGATGTCGGGCTGTTACATGATGTACGACCAGCACATCCTGAAGCCCGCCGCAGAAGTGTTTGAGCGCTGGAAGTACGTCACGCCCAACTTCAGCATGCGCATGTCGAATCTGGCCGCCAGCCTGTTGCGACCGCAGATTGGCCAGCTTGCAGACCGCGCACAGCGCTGGAATCATGTTTACGCCACGCTGGAACGGGAGCTGAAAAAAGCCGGAAACGTTTCAATCCCGGTACGTGATGCCAGAGAAGAGTATGTGGCGAGCTCGATTCAATTCACCTTGAACCTGAAGCCGCATCAAATCGAGCATTTTCTGAAGGAGTGCAGCCTGCGCGGGCTTTACATCAAGTGGTTCGGGACGCCGGCACCGGTTGCATTCACCAGCAACTACGAGCATTGGCATTACCTTGCAAGCAAACCGGACATTCCCCGCTCCAAGGCCGTGCTGGATCGTTTGCTGGATCTGCGCACCCCGATATCACTGACCGATGAAGACTGCGTCCTGATAGGGAAAATCGTGTCTGTGGCAAGCCGTCTCGCCGCTGCAGTCGCCTGACCGCGGCTCTACACACCAAACCCGGCAATTTGAAAGAACCCCTTGAAACTCACCAACTTTCCCCGCATTCGCATCACCCACGCCCCCACACCCCTGGAATTCATGCCGCGCTTGACCGAGGCTTTGGGTGGCCCCAACCTGTACATCAAGCGCGACGACTGCACAGGCCTTGGCAGCGGCGGAAACAAGACCCGCAAACTGGAGTTTCTTATGGCCGATGCACGGAAGCAGGGTGCCGACCTCATCATCACGCAAGGGGCCACTCAATCCAATCACGCCCGCCAGACGGTAGCCATTGCCGCAAAGATGGGCATGAAGTGCGAGATGCTGCTTGAAGACCGCACCGGCTCCAAAGTCGAAAACTACAAGAAGTCCGGCAACGTTTTCCTCGATCACCTCTATGGCGCAAACGTGCGGGAAGTGCCAGGCGGTACCGACATGAATGCCGCGATGTCCAGGCTGGCCGACGAGTTGCGCGCCAAGGGTCGCAAGCCCTACATCATCCCCGGCGGCGGCTCCAATCCGATTGGTGCGCTGGGTTATGTGGTTTGCGCGCTCGAGCTCATCGATCAGTTCAACAACCAGGGATTGAATGTCAGTTGCC
This sequence comes from Burkholderiales bacterium, assembly GCA_046160545.1. Lineage (GTDB taxonomy): Bacteria > Pseudomonadota > Gammaproteobacteria > Burkholderiales > JAEUOS01 > JAEUOS01. Next base: position 8,807 of record JBJXGS010000217.1, on the reverse strand, counting down.
TGGTTCACGCCACGGGCAGTGCGGGTACTCAGGCTGGTCTGGTAGCGGGGTTTGAAGGCTCGCGCGCCCAGATTCCGGTGCTGGGTATTGGCGTTCGTGCTCCCAAGGATGCCCAGGAAACCAGCGTCTACAACCTGGCAGTCAAGACAGCAGATCTGTTGGGCGTGCCCGGCAGCGTCAGCCGCGAAAGCGTCAAGGCCAATTGCGACTACGTCGGCGGCGGATACGGTGTGCCGACGCCGGGCATGGTTGAAGCGGTGACCATGATGGCGCGACTGGAAGGAATTCTGCTTGACCCGGTGTATTCGGGCAAGGGGATGGCGGGACTGATCGACTTGTGCCGCAAGGGCCATTTCAAGAAGGGTGAGAACGTCGTCTTCCTGCACACTGGCGGCGCGGTGGCGCTCTATGGTTACATGGATGCCTTTGAAGGTTTGAAACCGCTTTAGTCCGCCATTCTGGCCAGTCCCGGCGCCAGTTCGCGCACCAGGTCCGCCATCACGCGCACCGCCGGCCCCGGATGACGGCGGCCGCCAACAGCCAGGTAGAAGGTCTGGCGCACCTCCGGGCGGATCAGGCGCGCCACTGCCAGTTCACCCGCTGCGACCTCGGCGGCGACCGCCGGCGCGGTGATGACGCTCGCAAGGTCGTCATGCGCGACGATCTTCTTGATCAGGTGGATCGAGTTGACTTCCAGCACGATGTTGAGCGTCAGGCCAAGCCGGCGCGCCGCCTCCTCGACAAGCAAGCGCCCGCCGTTGGGCGCCGCGGCAATCACCATCGGCATGGCCGCCACACGTGCGAAGGACACGCTGCGCCGCGTGGTCACCGCAGCGCCGGCCTTGGTCACAAGCATCAGGGGCAGCGAGAACAGCGCCTGGCCGCGCGCGTGGGCTGGCGCCGGCACATTTGACAGGAGGCCCAGGTCGATGCGCCCGTCCGCCAGCCACTCCTCGATCTGCCGGGTGGTGCCTTCGGCGATCTGCAGGCGCACGCCCGGGTAGCGCTGGCGCGCCGCGTTGACCAGTTCGCCGGTCAGCGGCCAGCCGACCGAGGGTTGCAGCGCCAGGCGCACCAGGCCGCGCGGCGCCGCGCCGGCCTGGCCGACCAAGTCCGTCAAACCGGCGGCATCCATGCACAGCGAATCGGCGCGCGGCAGCAGCACGCGGCCGGCGTCGGTCAGCGCCGCGCCGCGCCCGGTGCGCAGGAACAGCGTCGCGCCCAGCTCCGCCTCCAGCGCCGCGATGCGCTTGCTCACCGCCGACTGCGTGGAATCGCTAAGCGCAGCCGCACGCGAAAAGCTGCCGGTGGCAGCCACATCGAGAAACAAGCGCAGGTCGCGCAACTCCATTCCTTCTCCTCGCTGCCGACATTCCATGGCGGAATATCTGATATTGCCCGCATGCGGCTTCGCTTGCAACCGGCTTGTGCCTAGAATTTTCCGCAAACAATGCGGCCGGGTCGCGTGTCAACGCGGTGGCGATGTTGCAGCGCCAAATTGACAGGTCCGGCAATGCCACGTAAGTTGGTTCGCAAATCAGACCAGTCAGGCGCATTCCGCTCCGCGGACCTGCGTCTGGGCAGGTCCTAACCAGGAGGAGCAACGTCATGAATCACTCCCTGCCGCGTCGCCGGCTGCTCGCCGCCACCGCCGTCGCACCCGCTGCCGCGCTGAACGCGCGCCTGGCCGTCGCCCAGACGCTCACAAGGGTGCGCCTGACGGCGGGCGCAAACATCGGCTATTCGCACCAGTACGTGGGCGAGGCCACCGGCATCTTCAAGAAGCACAACATCGACGCCAGCGTGATCCTGTTCGATGTCGGCTTCCTGGGCACCGAGGCGGTCATCGCCGGCCAGGCCGAGACCTCCGGCACGGTCGAGTTTCCGCTGATGGGACTACTGGCGCGCGGTGCGGACCTGGTGGTGCCGGCGATCATGATCACCGCCGACGATCTCAAGATCGTCGCGCTGACCTCGATCGCCAAGCCGGCCGACCTGGCCGGCAAGCGCGTCGCCTACATCTTCGGCTCCTCGGCGCACTACGCCCTGTACCGCTATTGCCTGCGCCATGGCATCCCCTGGGACTCGATCAAGGGTGTCAATGTGCCGGCGGCCGAGCAGGTCGCGGTAATGGCGCGCGGCGACGTAGATGCCTTCGTCTGGCTCGAGCCGGTGGTGCAGCGCGGTCTTGACGTGATGAAAGGCAAGGCCCATGTGCTCAAGCCCGGCATCGAGACCGCCTACCGCACACGCACCTACCTGCAGATGAGCCGTGCCTGGGTCGACCGCAACCAGGAAGCCACGGTCGCACTGCTGCGTGCCCTGATCGAATGCGACGCCTTCGTGCGCGCCGAACCGCGCAAGACCGCCGAGATCGCCGCCAAGAAGCTCAACATCCCGGTCGATACCGCGGCGAGCCTGTTGAAGGCGGTCGGCTTCGACTGGCGCATCTACCTGGACGCCGAGGCCAAGAAGGTGTTCGCCGAGGTGGCGACCTGGATGCGCGAGAACGGCCGCTTGAAGGGCGATACACCGAACATGGACCGCGTGTTCGTGCCGCAGTACCTGCGCCAGATCGATCCCGCGCGGGTCATCGGGTTCTGATGCGGATACGCGGTCGGTGAGCGTTGCCATCGAGCTTGCCGCCGTCGGCAAGCGCTTCGAGCGCGCCGGCGGCGCGGGTGGCGACTACGTCGCGCTGGATGGCTTCACCCTCGAAGTGCGCGAGGGCGAATTCTTCTGCCTGCTTGGTCCCACCGGCTGCGGCAAGTCGACCGTGCTGCATTTGGTGGCCGGCTTCGAGCGCCCCAGCGCGGGCAGCGTCAAGGTGTTTGGCAGCGCGGTGGCGGCACCCGACGCCGACCGCGGCGTGGTGTTCCAGACCGAGCAGGCCCTCTTCCCCTGGCTGACTGTCGAGGAAAACGTCGCTTTCGGCTTGCGCATGCGCGGCGTCGCACCGGCCGAGCGCGACGCCATCCTGGATCGCAACCTCGAGCTGGTTGGGCTGCCGCGCCATCGCGCCAAGTTCCCGCGCGAGCTTTCCGGGGGCATGAAGCAGCGGGTGCAGATTGCCCGTGCCCTGGCCAACGATCCGCGCATCCTGCTCATGGACGAACCCTTCGGCGCGCTCGACGCGCAGACACGGCGGCGCATGCAGGAGGAGGTCGCGCGCATCTGGTCGGCGACCGGCAAGACGGTGATCTTCATCACCCATGACATCGGCGAGGCGATCTGGCTGGCCGACCGCGTCGGCGTGATGACGCGCGGGCCGGCGGCGCGCGTAAAGGAGATCGTCGAGGTCGACCTGCCGCGGCCACGCCACGCCATGAACGCGGCCTATGTCGAACTCTACAACCGGCTCTCGGCAACCATCCAGGCCGAGGCCGAGGCGATGCTCAATGACTGAGGAGGCAACCCTGCCCGCGGCAAGCGCGGCCTCCGCCCCGGCGCGGCGCCGCGGACGGCGCGCTGCCGTCTACGCCGGCCTTGCGGTATTCACCCTGGCAGTCTGGTACGCGATTGCAGCGGTGACCCTGCCGATCTTCTTTCCGCCGCCAGGCGAAGTGGCTGCGGCATTCTGGAAGACGCTTGCCGACGGCACCCTGCCGCAGCATGTGGGGATGTCCTACCTGCGCATCTTCACCGGCTGGGCGATCGGCTGCGCCATCGCGATTCCGCTCGGCCTCGTCGCAGGTCGCTCGGCCTTCATACGCATGCTGGTCGAACCCTACATCGAGTTCTTTCGCTTCATCCCGCCGATCGCCTTCATCGGACTGTTCCTGATCTGGTTTGGCCTGGGCGAAATGTCGAAGATTCTTTTGATCGTCTACACGGCCCTGTTCGCGACCTTCGTCAATACCCTGGCCGGGGCGATGGCGGTGGAGCCGGAGAAAATCCGCGCGGCGCAGTGTCTCGGCGCAAGCCCGCGCCAGATCTTCAGCCACGTGGTGGTGCCGGCGACGGTGCCTTACATCGTCACCGGGCTGCGCCTGGCGATGGGCAACGCATTCATGACCGTGATCGCCGCCGAACTGGTGGCCGCGCAAAGCGGTGTCGGCCACCTGATCTGGAACTCGCGCCTGTTCGCCCAGACCGACTATGTGTTCGTCGGCATCATCACCCTGGGGCTGATGGGCTTTGTCGCCAACTGGGCGCTGCGCCAGGTCCTGATGCGCGCCGCCTATCGATACGGCATCCACCTGTAGGGCAAGGAACATGATCGATTCGCACATCCACCTGTGGCGGCGTGCCGACGGCGACGACGTCTGGGTCGCCGACAAGGTCGGCGGCCTGGCGCGCGACTTCACCGCCCTCGACTGGAAGCGCCATGCCGACGCCTGCGGCGTCGCCGGCACGATCCTGGTGCAGGCCGCTCACTCGATCGCCGAGACCGAGCGCGCCCTGGCCTTGGCCGCTGCCGAGCCGCGCATCGTCGGCGTGGTCGGCTGGGCCGACCTCTTCTCCGAAAGCCTTGCCGACGATGTCGCGCGCTTCAAGGATTCTCCACGCCTGGTCGGCATCCGGCCGCTGCCGCCCGGTACCTTCGGCGCCGACTGGCTGACCGACCCACGCACGCGCCGCGGCCTGGCCACGCTTGGTCGCGCCGGGATCAGCGTCGACGTGCTGGTCAAGTGGCCGGGGCTCACGCGCGCGCGCGACCTCTTGGCCGCTCTGCCCGAGGTGCGCGTGGTGCTGAACCACTGCGGCCGCCCCGACACCATGACGGGAATTCTGGAACCCTGGGCCAGCGACCTCAAGGCCTTTGCCCGCGCGACCACGGCCACCATCAAGCTCTCCGGCCTGATCGAGCGCGCCGGCATCGAATGGACAGCCGAATCGCTGCGTCCCTACATCGCCACCGTGATCGACGCCTTCGGCCCGTCGCGCGTCATGTTCGCCACCAACTGGCCTGTGCTCGAGATCGGCGGCACGTATGAAGCCTGGGTCGCGGTGCTACGCGAGACGCTGACCAGCCTCGGCCTGTCGGAGGCGGAATGCCACGATGTATTCTCCGGCACGGCCTGCCGCGCCTACGGCGTGAGCGTTCCGACACTACGTTGACAACCGAGCTCGTCAAGGAGATCGCCATGAAATTCCAGTACTTGCGACGCGCAGCCCTCGTTTGCGCCGCGCTCCTCGCCCTGCCGTCAGCGCCGACGGCGGCGCAGTCCGGTCCCTGGCCGAACCGGCCGATCCGCGTCATCGTCTCCTACGCGCCGGGCGGGGTTACCGACATCATCGCGCGCGCGGTCGCGCAACCGCTGGGCGAGTATCTCGGGCAGTCGGTGGTGGTGGAGAACCGCCCGGGCGCGGCCGGGGTGATTGGCACCGAGATGGTCGCCGCCGCGCCACCTGACGGCTACACGCTGCTCATGTTCGTCGACGGCAACTCGATGATGCCCACGGCGTTGAAGAGCATCAAGCACGACCCTGTGAAGAGCTTCACCCACATCACGCTGCTCGGTCGCGGTTCGCTGGTGCTGGTGGCGCACCCGACCCTGGCGGTGGCCAACCTGCAGGACGTGATCCGCATGGGCCGGGCCGATCCCAAGGTGCTGTCCTTCGCCACCCCCGGCAACGCCGGGCCGCAGCACCTCGCCTTCGAGTCGATCAAGGCGCAAGCCGGCTTCCAGGCCCAGCACATTCCCTACAAGGGCGGCGGCCAGGCGATCGTCGATGTCGTCGCCGGCCAGGTCAAGCTGGGCATGCTGGGCATGGCACCGGCCATTCCGCACATTCGTTCCGGCAAGTTGAAGGCGCTGGTGGTCACCGGTCGCGAGCGCTCCAAACTCCTGCCCGACGTACCCACGGTGGGCGAATCCGGCCTGCCCGGTTTTGAGATGGCGCAATGGCAGGGCATGGTCGCGCCGGCCGGCACGCCGCCGGAGATCATCGCCCGCCTCCATACCGAGCTCGTCCGCGCCATGCGCACAACCGGAGTCATCGAGCGCCTGTCCGGCATCGGCATGGAGAATGCGGTGAGCAGCAGCCCCGAGGATTTCACGCAGTTGATCGTTCGCGAAACCCGCCGCTGGCCCGAAGTGTTCAAGGCCGCCGGCATCCAACCCGAGTAGAGCCATGGCCAAGAAACCCAACATCCTGTTCATCACCTCCGACCAGCAGCGCGCCGATTGCTACGGCTTCGCGGGCCGGCGTGTCAAGACTCCGCACCTGGATGAGATGGCGAAAAACGGCACGCGCTTTTCCGCCGCGATCACGCCCAATCTCGTCTGCCAGCCCTCGCGCTGCTCGATACTCACCGGCGTTCTGCCACGCACCCACGGCGTATCCGACAATGGCATCGACCTGCCGGCCGGTGCCGAAGACACAGGTTTTGCGCGGACCCTGTCGCGCAACGGTTACCGGACCGCGATCATCGGCAAGGCACATTTCAATACCTCGCACACCTTCAGTCCGACCGGCACGCCCGAATGTCGCGAGAGCAGTGCCAACTACGGGCCGGACTGGTTCGGACCTTATGCAGGCTTCGAGCATGTCGAGATGATGCTCGAGGGACACAACATGTGGCCGCCGATGAAGCCACCGCTGGGCCAGCACTACGAGCGCTGGTACCACGCCGATGGCCGCGGCGATGAGCGCACTGCTCTCTACCGCACACCGCTGCCGCCCGAAACCGACGCGCACGAAACCTTCAATTCCTCACTGCCGGTCGCCTGGCACAACTCCACCTGGATCGGCGACCGCACCATCAACTACATGCGGGAGCACAAGGACGAGGCCTTCTGCGTCTGGGCCTCGTTTCCTGATCCGCACCATCCGTTCGATGCGCCCGACCCCTGGTGCTACATGCACCATCCGGACGATGTCGACCTGCCCAAACACCGCGAGATGGACCTTGATCGTCGTCCCTGGTGGCATCGCGCCGCTCTCGAAGGCACTCCCAAGATGGCCAACGAGCGCCTGCGCAAGTTCCGCGAAAAATCCTCGCGCACCCCGCACCAGTCCGAGAAGCAGCTGCGCCAGCTGATCGCCAACTACTACGGCATGATTTCGCTGATCGACCACCAGGTCGGGCGATTGCGCTTAGCGCTCTCCGATCTGGGACTGGCCGACAACACCCTGATCGTCTACTCGACCGATCATGGCGACTGGCTGGGCGACCACGGTCTGCTGCTCAAGGGGCCGATGGCCTACGAAGGCCTGCTGCGCGTGGCCATGCTCGTCGAGGGCCCTGGCGTGCCGGCCGGCAAGGTGGTCGCCGACCCGGTATCGACCCTGGACCTGCCGCAGACCTTCTGCGATTACGCCGGCACGACCCTGCCCGGCAAGGCGCACAGCCGAAGCCTGAAACCGCTGATCGAGACCGACGGCGCGCACCGCGACTTCGCCTTTTCAGAATGGGACCTGCGCGCCTCGCGCTGCGGCGTCGACCTGGCGCTGCGCACGGTGCGCACCAGGACGCACAAGCTGACCCTGGAACTCAACAGCGGCGCGGGAGAACTCTACGATCTGGTCAACGACCCCGACGAGATGGACAACCGCTTCGGCGACCCCGGGGCTGCCCGTGTGCAGCGCGAACTCGCCGACATGGTCGCCAGCCGGCCCGACGACGCGCTCGCACCCCTGCCGCAGGTGGGCATGGCATGAGCGGGAGCACGGACCGCCCGCTGCGCGCCGGGGTGATCGGTCTGGGTGCGATGGGACTGCCGATGGCGTCCAACCTCGCCCGCGGCGGCGTCGCGACCTTCGGCTGCGACACGCACCCGGCCGCGCGCGAGCGCGCCGCGAAAACCGCCGGCCTGACGCTGATTGAAACGCCCGCGGCGATGGCCAAGCAGTGCGATGTCGTGTTTACCTGCCTGCCTTCGCTTGCGGCGGTGCGCGCGGTCTACGAAGGCGATGACGGCCTCTTTGCCGCAGCGCACGCGGGCCTCATCACGGCCGAGTGCTCGACCATCGATTCGGACATGGCGCGCACGATCGCCGCCTCGATGACCGCGCGCGGCGCCGCGCACATCGAAACCCTGCTCCTGGGTCGGCCGGAAGACTCGGCGGCCGCGCAGCTCTACTTTGTCGTCTCGGGCGACCGTGCCGTAGCCGAGCAGGTGGCACCGCTCCTCAAACACATGGGACGCGGCTGGCGCCATGTCGGCGGCAATGGCTCCGCCAACACCATCAAGATCCTGCAGAACGGCCTGGGTTACGTCTACGCCGTGGCGACCGCGGAGGCCCTGGCGCTGGCGCGCGCGCGCGGCGTCGATGTCGAGGCCTTCATCGAAGTGGTCAAGGAAGGCCGTGGCATCGGGGCGTCGCGCTATTTCGAACTGTATGCGGCCGGCGTGGCAGCCGCGCGCGACGACGGCTGGGGCCGCCTCTACATTGCCGCCAAGGATACCGACGCGCTCACCCGCGAGACCACCGCCGCCGGGCTCGACCTGCCGTTCTTCGCCGCGACCGACGCCGAGTACCACAAGGCCGTCGAGGCCGGCCTGGCCGATGCGGAATTCACCGCCGTCTCGCGCATGCTCGAGGCACGCAACGGCAAGCGGCTCTTCGGACCGCCCGACTGATCCGCAACGTGGCCCAAGCAGCATCAGCGAGTTTGCGGGCAGCGACCGCGCCGATGACGCAGGTGCCCAAGGCACGCTGGTGGAATGAGGAGACGCGTTTCGCTTGGGCTTCCCTCGTGCCGGCGCTCATCTTCTTCGGCACCTTCGTGGGCTTTCCGTTCGCCTATTCGTTCTATCTGTCGTTCCACGAGTGGAACATGATGGCCGAGAAGCCGACCTGGGTGGGCCTTGAGAACTACACCGCGCTGATCCGCGAGCCGGAGTTCCTCAAGAGCC
>JBJXGS010000216.1:0-15746 GCA_046160545.1 Burkholderiales bacterium | reverse complement strand
ATCGTTCATCGCCGCGTCCACTACCGCGAAATTGCGTGCCGCGGGTTTGAGAGTGACGACGCGGGTGAGCAGCAGTCCGGCATTGGCGACCAGGTTGCGGCCAGGCTCGAACATCAGTTGCAGCTTGCGCGTGCCGACCCGACGGATGACCTCACGCATGTAGTCAGCCGGGTCTGGAACATTTTCGTCGCGATAGCGCACACCCAGGCCACCACCCAGGTCGAGGTGCTCGATGACGATGCCTTCGGCTGCAAGAGCATCGACCAGGCTCAACATGCGATCCAGAGCCTCATATAGAGGCGAAGGATCGCTCAACTGCGAGCCGATATGGCAATCGATGCCGGCGACGCGCACTCCGGCAAGCTTTGTTGCGCGACGATACAGGCCGAGCGCCGCATCGAAATCAACGCCGAACTTGTTTTCCTTGAGGCCGGTCGAGATGTAGGGGTGGGTACGCGCATCGACGTCCGGGTTGACGCGCAACGAAATTGGCGCCACCTTGCCGGCTGCACGCGCCACGCTGTCGATGCGCTCGAGCTCCGATGCCGACTCCACATTGAAGCAGCGAATTCCTTGCGCAAGCGCGAAGCCGATCTCTTGCGCGGTCTTGCCAACCCCGGAGAAGATCGTCTTGCGTGGATCGCCGCCGGCGGCGATCACGCGTCGCAGTTCGCCCCCTGAGACGATGTCGAATCCGGCGCCCAGGCGAGCAAACGTGGCCAGTATCGCCAGGTTCGAATTCGCTTTCATTGCATAGCAGACCAGCGCGTCGCGGCCGGCCAGTCCGGCAGTGAAGCGCCGCCAGGCCTCCACCAGCGCCCCGCGCGAATACACGTAGGTGGGGGTGCCGTGAACCGCGGCCAAGTCTTCGAGTGGGATATCCTCGACATGCAGCCGACCGCCGCGACGCTCGAAAAACGGGGCATCCATTGTCAGCGCGCCTCGTTGCGAAGGTTTTGTGGATCATCGGCCGTGCTGCCGGGAATTCGGGCGGGATCGGCACCTCGCGCGCCCGATCCCGCCCCCCCGAGAGCCGGATCGCCAGGTTTGCCCGGCAGGTAAAGGTGGCCGCGATGGCCGCAGGCCGCGCAAGTCAGGCAGACGCACAAGGTGGCGATAATCGCGAGCTTCATGAGGCGATCGGGAAGAAGGAAGGCACGCAATTATGAATGAATCGGAATTCGCATCCGCTTGCGCGGCGGTGCTCGATACCATCGAGGCTGTGATAGACAACAGCGAATCGGACATCGATTGCCAACGCAAATCGGATGGAGTGCTGGAAATCGAGTTCGAGAATGGATCGCGCGTCGTGGTCAATGGCCAGACGCCGATGCGCCAGATTTGGGTCGCCGCCAAGTCGGGCGGGTATCACCTCAACTTCCAGGCGGGAGTGTGGCGCGACACGCGCAGCGGGGAAGACCTGGCCGCCCTTATGACAAGGGTCGCGCGGGAGCAGGGTGCTGCGGATCTTCGTTTCGTGTTCGTGTGAAGAGCGCTGCAGAGTCCGACTTGTCCGTTGCAGGGCAATGCCCCTGGTCCGCGCCCGGCCTTACGGTCAGAACAGCTGGTTCTTGACTTCCTCAACGCGCTTCTCGCCCTCTGCGCTGCCGTCCGATAATCCTATCGACTGCACGCTCGACTCCCCGGGCGCATACTCGCGGTAGTACCACTCGCCTCCGGAGTTGACCACGCCCTCCGGGGCTTGGCGCTTCGACTCCGGGACATTGCGCAGCACGCGCTGCATGTAGTTGATCCACATCGGCAGCGCCGCGACCCCGCCGGTCTCCTGACCACCGAGCTTTTTCGGCTGGTCGAAGCCAATCCACGCCACGCCGACGATGGAAGACTGAAATCCGGCGAACCACGCATCGACATGATCGTTCGTGGTGCCGGTCTTGCCGGCAAGGTCGGCGCGTTTGAGGGTCGCCCCGGCGCGTGCAGCGGTGCCGAACCTGGTCACGTCTCCAAGCATGCTTTCCATGATGAACGCGTTGCGCGCGTCGAGGACCCGCATCCCTTCATCGCCGGCGCGCACCGGCCGGGCCTCGGAAAGCACGCGACCACCATCGTCGGTGATGCGCGTGATCACGTGTGGATTGACCCGGAAGCCGCCGTTGGCGAACACTGCATAGGCACCGACCATTTGCCAGGCCGTGACCGAACCCGCACCGAGCGCCATGGTCAGGTAGGGCGGATGCTTGTCGGCGTCAAATCCGAACTTGGTCACGTACTCCTGCGCATACTGCGGCGTGATCTGCTGCAGGATGCGAATCGAAACCAGATTCTTGGACTTGGTCAGCGCGGCGCGCATGCGCATCGGCCCCTCGTACTTGCCGTCGTAATTCTTCGGCTCCCAGAGTTGGCCACCGGTCAGCGCGGGATCGATGAATATCGGCGCGTCGTTGACCACGGTCGAGGGCGTGAGGCCTTTCTCGAGAGAGGCCGAGTAGATGAAGGGTTTGAAGCTCGACCCCGGCTGGCGCCAGGCCTGCGTCACGTGGTTGAACTTGTTGATGCCGAAATCGAACCCTCCGACCAGGGCCCTGACCGACCCGTCGGACGGATCTGCTGCGACGAAGGCTGCCTCCACCTGGGGCAGCTGCAGAATCGACCAGGCGCCCTTTTCATCCTGCATCACCCGGATGATCGCACCGCGCCGGATGCGGCGATTCGGTTGGGCGCGGTCGGTGAGGGCGCTGGCTGCAAACTTGAGACCATCTCCGCTGATCACGACGGTCTCGCCGGAGCGTCGATAGGCTTTCACCTGGGTAGGTGACGATTCGCGAACAACCGCGGCCAGAAGGGATTCACTGTCGTTGGTGTCAGACAGGGCGTCCTCGAGTTCGTCCTCCGAACCGGTCTTGAGTTCGACGAAGGCTTCCGGTCCCCGGTAACCATGGCGCCTGTCGTAGTCGAGCACGCCACGGCGCAACGCGGCGTGGGCAGCATCTTGATCCACTTTGCGGATGGTGGTGATGACCCGCAATCCGCGCGTGTAGGTTTCCTCGGCGTAACGATCGTAGACGAGCTGGCGCACCATTTCGGCGACAAAATCAGCCTTGACCGGAAAATCGTTCACTTCACGCTTGACCAACAGCGACTCGCGCACTGCGGCCGCATGCTGGTCCGCTGTCAGATAACCGAGCGATTTCATGCGCTCGAGAATGTAGAGTTGGCGAGTACGCGCGCGCTTGGGGTTGACGACCGGATTGAACGCCGAGGGAGCCTTCGGGAGCCCCGCCAGCATCGCCGCCTCGGCCGCGGTGATGTCTTTCAACGCGCGACCGAAATAAATTTGCGCGGCCGCCGCGAATCCGTAGGCACGCTGGCCCAGGAAGATCTGGTTGATGTAGATCTCGAAGATCTTGTCCTTGGCGAGAGTCGCTTCGATCTTGAAAGCCAGCAGGGCCTCGTAGAACTTGCGCGTGTAGGTCTTCTCGCTGGAAATGAAGAAGTTGCGCGCCACCTGCATGGTGATCGTCGAGGCACCCTGCTGGCGCCCCGAACTGGTGAGGTTGGTCAGCGCAGCCCGCAGCACACCGATCGTGTCCACGCCGCCGTGCTGATAGAAACGATCATCTTCGGCCGCCAGGATCGCCTGGCGCAGCACGACCGGCACTTGGTCGAAACTGACCACGTTGCGACGCTCCTCGCCAAATTCGCCCAGTAGCGCCCCCTCCGCGCTGTAGACCCGCAGCGGTATCTTGGGTCGGTAGTCGGTGAGCGCATCAATCGGCGGAAGTGAGGGGTACGCCCAGGCAATAGCGAAAAGCAGCACCAGAAGCCCCAGGGCAATGGGTGCTGCAATGAGCCCAACAAGCCAGGCCGCGAGCCGCGCGGGCCGAGATAAGTTCATGAATTAAATGGAAAATTTAGGTGGCAGCGCTGCTTGACCGAGCCTGATTCAACGTGCCAGGAGGCGGGATTATAGTCAGCCGGTCTGGCAAAAACATGGCGTCAACCCTGCTTCGGAATGATTGCGTTGTGGCAAAACCACCACAAGGGGAGGCGCGTTCCGCCGGTTTGCTTGCTTTGAAGTTGCTGATATTATTTAATGTAATTTGTGAGGATTGTCTCTAATCGATTGTCACAAAAGGATTAATCTAGAAACGACTGACTGGCGAGCAGGGGCTCGGCGGGAAGTCGCCGCAAATGGGCAAGCAGGTGCCCGGCGCGGCAAGCTGGCGATACCCGGGACGCAGAATTGAGCGACATCCCGGCTCGATGGGAATTCGTTACGCACCTCGGCCGTCGCGGGCCAACACGAGCCGCGCGCAGGGGAGCGCTCTCTCTAAAGGGGACGACACTTGGCGTTCGATATTTTCAACCCTAAGGCGCAGCCGCTGATCGGACTGGACATCAGTTCGTCGTCGGTCAAGTTGGTCGAGGTCGCCGACGCCGGCAAGGGCACGTTTCGAATCGAGCGCTATGCGATCGAAAGCCTGCCCAAGGACGCGGTACTCGACGGCAACATCACCAACCTCGAAGCGGTAGCCGAGGCCGTCAAGCGCGCCTGGAAAAAAATGGCCACCCGCACCAAGAACGTGGCGCTTGCGCTACCGGCGGCAGCGGTGATCACCAAGAAGATCGTCGTCCCGGCCGGTCTGCGCGAAGAAGAGCTGGAGATGCAGGTCGAGACCGAGGCCAACCAATACATCCCATTTGCTTTGGATGAGGTCAATCTGGACTTTCAGGTCATCGGGCCTTCGCCGTCCAATCCCGAAGAAGCCGAAGTGATCATTGCCGCTTCGCGCAAGGAAAAGGTCGAGGACAGGGTTGCCGTGGCCGAAGCGGCCGGTCTCAAGGCGACGGTCATGGACGTCGAGTCGTACGCCGTGCAGACCGCCTTCGAGATGATCGAGAAGCAGTTGCCCAACAATGGCGTGGACCAGTCGATTGCCTTGGTCGATGTCGGCGCCAACATGATGAACGTGACCGTCCTGCGCAATGATCAGGCGATCTATAACCGGGAACAGGCATTCGGTGGCGGCAATCTGACCCAGGATATCCAGCGTGCCTTCGGCATGTCCCTCGAAGAAGCGGAAACCCAGAAGAAGACCGGCGGCCTGCCCGACAACTACGATAACGAGGTGCTGCGCCCGTTCATGGAGAACCTGGCGCAGGAAGTGACCCGTGCCATGCAGTTCTTCTTCACTTCCACTTCCTACAACCAGATTGATCACATCGTCCTGGCGGGAGGGTGCGCGGTGATCCCGGGCCTGGATGAGGTCGTCGCGACGCGTACCCAGGTCAATACCATTGTCGCCAACCCCTTCGCCAACATGGCGTTGGCAAATCAGCGGGTCAAGCCGAAGCAGCTGGCCATGGATGCGCCAGCCATGATGGTGGCCTGCGGACTGGCGATGCGGAGGTTCGACGCATGATTCGCATCAACCTACTCCCCCACCGCGAGCTCAAGCGCCAGGCACGACGCAGGCAATTCGGCGTTCTGGCCGTTGTGGCCGTTGCGATCGGCCTGGGCATCGTTGGCGTAGTCGGCCTCTTTATCGGCCAGCAGATTTCGTCGCAGGAGGCCGTCAACGCCTTCATCAAGAAGGCGAATCAAAAGCTTGATGACGATATCAAGGAGATCGCCAAGCTCGAGGACGAGATTCGCGGCCTCAAGGCGCGCCAGAAGGCTGTGGAAGATCTGCAGGGTGACCGCAACGTCCCCGTGCATTTGCTCGACGAATTGGTCAAGGTCACCCCTGACGGTATTTATCTGCGCTCGATCAAGCAGACCGGCACCCTGGTCACCATCGACGGGTATGCAGCCAACAACGCCAAGGTGGCCGACTACGTGCGCAACCTGACACGCAATGCCTGGTTGGGTGGCCCGGAACTGGTTGTGATCAAGGCGGTCTCGGTCGGCACCGGGCCGGCGGCCAAGCGCTTGAATGACTTCACCGTGAGGGTGTCGATCACGCGGCCCAAGGACCCGGCCGCACCCGCCGCCGGTGCACCCGGCCAGCCGGCAGCGCCGGCGGCCAAACCCAAAGCCTGACGGCGGACCGATCCTGGGAGTTGCAGATGAACATCGCTGATCAATTCAAGAACGTCAATTGGAAAGACATAGGGAATGCCGCGCCAGGCCCCAAGGTCGTGGCGCTTCTGTTGCTGCTCCTTGCCGTGGTCGCCGCAGGTTGGTATTTCTACTGGACCGGAGAGAATGAAAAGCTCGAAGCGGCGCGCGTCGAGGAAAACAAGCTCAAGGAAGAGTACAAGACCAAAAAACAAAAGGCGGTGAATCTCCCCGAGCTGAAGAAGCAGCTGGCCCAGGTCGGGCAGTACGTTTCGACTCTCGAAAAACAGCTGCCCAGCAAAGCCGAGATGGACGCACTCCTGACCGATATCAACCAGGCTGGCTTGGGTCGAGGGTTGCAGTTCGAGTTGTTTCGGCCTGCGACGGTCAACGTGAAGGAGTACTACGCTGAACAGCCGATCGCCGTCAAGGTGACAGGCAACTATCACGACCTGGGCGCGTTTGCCAGCGATATCGCGAATCTGTCGCGGATCGTGACCTTGAACGATATTGCCATCGCATTGCCGGCCTCCGGGCCACTGTCGATGGAGACCACCGCCAAGACCTTCCGCTATCTGGACCCGGATGAGGTCACGGCACAGCGTAAAGCCAAGCCGCCGGCAGGAGGGGCGAAGAAATGATGCAGCGGGCAGGAATCATCGCCGCCGTATTCGCCTTGGGCGCCTGCGGCGGATCGGAAAGCGAAAACATCGAAAAGTGGATGGCCGATGTGTCCAAGGACATGCGAGGCCGCGTCGAAAAGGTCGAGGAGCCCAAGAAGTTCGCGCCTTACAAGTACGAGAGCGACAAGCAGATCGATCCGTTCAATCCGCAGAAAGTGGCGGCTCTGATTGATGACAAGCGCAAGACGCCTGGGGCTTCGAGCGGCCCGCGTCCCGACTTGAGCCGCCGCAAGGAAGTGCTTGAATCCTTTCCGCTCGAGAATCTCAAGATGGTCGGCATGTTGCAGCAGAAGGGAGCCTTCTACGCGATCATCAAGGCTGACCAGAATCTGCATCGGGTTCGCGTGGGCAATTATCTTGGTCAGAACTTCGGCAAGGTCACCGGTATCACCGAAACAGAAGTCACATTGCAGGAAATGATCGAGGATGGCAGCGGCGAGTATGTCTATCGCGACAGCACCTTGATTCTTCAGGAGGGAAAGAAATGAAACACGGCGTGCTCATGTCTTCCGGACGCAATCTGCTGCTCGGCCTGTCCGCGTTTCTGGTCGCGTCGCTTGCGTTTGCGCAGAATGCGATCGAGTCCTTGAACGTCACCCAGCAAGGGCCGGCGGTCATCCTCAAGATCAATCTCAAGAACGAGCCCGGGAATCCGCCCGCCGGATTCATCATCGCCAATCCGCCGCGCATCGCACTGGATTTTCCCAATACCGTAAACGGGCTTGGCCGCAACAGTCAGGATGTTGGGCAAGGTGACCTGCGCAGCATCAACGTAGTACAGGTGGGAGAACGTTCGCGCCTGGTGCTCAACCTCAAGGGCGCTGCTACCTACGAAACGCGCGTCGATGGCAAGTCGGTCCTCATCACTCTGAATTCGGCGCCTGTCGCAGGGGGTGCAGCGGCGCAGGCGCCGGGGACGAGCTTCGCCAGCGCGCGTGCGAGCGACGGACGCTCTGCCCTGCGCGACATAGATTTCCGGCGCGCTCCGGATGGATCCGGGCGCATCATCGTCGACCTTGCCAACGCCAACACCGGCGTCGACATCCGCCAGCAGGGACAGTCTCTGGTGGTCGAGTTCCAGAAGAGCCAGCTGCCCGACAACCTGCGTCGGCGCCTGGATGTCGGCGACTTCGCGACCCCTGTGCAGACCATCAACACGTTCGTGCAAGGCGAGAACGTACGCATGGTCATCGAGCCGAAAGGTTTGTGGGAGCACAATGCGTATCAGTCCGACACGCAGTTTGTCGTCGAAGTCAAGCCGGTGCGCGAAGATCCGAACAAGCTTGTGCAGGGTTCGCGCGGCGGCTATAGCGGCGAGAAGCTTTCACTCAATTTCCAGAACATCGAAGTCCGTTCGGTTCTTCAAGTGATCGCCGACTTCACCAACCTCAACATCATCACCAGCGATACGGTCGGCGGCAACCTCACGTTGCGCCTCAAGGATGTGCCCTGGGATCAGGCGCTTGATATCGTCCTGCAGACGCGCGGACTGGACATGCGCAAGAACGGCAACGTGATCTGGATCGCGCCGCGCGATGAGCTGGCGACCAAAGAGAAACTCGAGCTCGAGGCGCGCGCGCAGATTTCCGATCTCGAGCCGCTGCGCACCGAGAGTTTCCAGCTCAACTACGCCAAGGCGGATGCCTTTTCGAAGATTCTCACCGACGACAAGCAGCGCATTCTTTCCAAGCGCGGCAGCGCTGTGTGGGATCCGCGCACCAACCAGCTGTTCATCCAGGACGTGCCTAGCCGGCTTGATGACGTTCGGCGTCTGGTGGCGAGGGTTGACGTACCGGTCCGTCAGGTGCTGATCGAGGCGCGCATCGTCGAGGCCACCGATACCTTCAGCAAGAACCTTGGAGCGCGACTGGGTACCGGCAATCTGCAGGCGATCCAGGGGCGCTCGGTGCCTGGCAGCGGGATTCTCGGCGAGCGAATCCGCTATGGATTCTCGGGCAACTACTTGGGCGTGGGTGAGCAGAACCTGCAGGCGGCTGTGACCGGTCAGAGTTACATTCCCAACACCCAGAACGTGAGCATGCCCGCGCAGGGGATCAGCGGTATCAACCCCGGGCAGCTGGCGATTTCGTTGTTCACGAACAGCTTCTCGCGCTTCATCAACCTCGAACTGTCGGCGCTTGAAGCCGAGGGCAAGGGCAAGATCATTTCCAGCCCGCGCGTCCTCACGGCCGACCAGATTGAGGCGAGCATCGAGCAGGGTACCGAACTGCCCTACCAGCAGGCCACCTCGAGCGGCGCAACAGCGATCACGTTTCGCAAGGCCAATCTGAGCCTCAAAGTCAAGCCACAGATCACGCCCGAGGGCAACATCATCCTGGATGTGCAAGTCAACAAGGACTCGGTCGGGCAGGTGACCACGGCAGGCTTTGCGATTGACACCAAGGCGGTCAAGACCCAGGTGCTGGTCGACAACGGCGGGACGGTCGTCATCGGCGGCATCTTCACGCAGAATGAACGCGATTCCCTGACCAAGGTGCCTTTCTTCGGCGATCTGCCGGTTTTCGGCAACCTGTTTCGTAACACCCAGCGTGGCAATGACAAGACTGAGTTGCTGGTCTTCATTACCCCGCGTGTGGTCAGCGACAGGCTGAGTTCGCGCTAGATTTTTTAGCGTGTTTGATGAGACCGGGCCCTGGCGGCCCGGTTGTTTTTTGTGCGTGGCACTTCGGGGCCGCTGCTAGAATCCTTCGACCGTGGAGCATTACGAGCGCAACATTTATCTTGTCGGTCTCATGGGGGCAGGCAAAACCACAATTGGCCGCCTGCTCGCTCGGCATTTCGGGCGCGCGTTTGTAGATTCGGATCACGAGATCGAGTCACGCACCGGAGTGAAGATTCCGGTTATCTTCGAGATCGAAGGTGAAGCCGGGTTTCGACTGCGCGAAGCCCAGGTAATCGCCGAACTCACGGCCAAGAATTCCATCGTCCTGGCAACCGGTGGCGGTGCGGTGCTCGCCGAATGCAACCGGCACGCCCTGCACGCAACCGGGTACGTAATCTACCTGCGTGCCCAGCCTGCAGACTTGTTGCAGCGCACCCAACATGACCGCAATCGGCCATTGCTGCGAATTGCCGATCCGGAGGCGAAATTGCGAGAGTTGTATGCTGAGCGTGATCCCTTGTATCGCGAGATCGCGCATCTTGTCGTCGATACCGGCCGCCAGAGCTCGCACCTGCTGGCGGGCAAGCTGGAGCAACAGATTCGTGACGCATGGATGAGTTACGCGTCGAACTAGGCGAGCGCGCCTATCCGATCGTCGTAGGCCCCGGCCTGATCGACGACGCTCAGCGCTTGCGCGCGGCGATTCCCGCGAGTGCGGCGGTCGTCACCAGCGAGCGCATTGCACCACTGTATCTCGGCCGAGTGACGGCCGCATTGCGCAGCGCTGGCGTTTCGACCATGGAGATCGTGTTGCCTGACGGCGAAGCATCCAAGACCGCCGCAACGCTGGAGGCGGTTTACTCAGCCATGCTGGAGAGGCGCTGCGATCGCAAGACGACTCTGGTTGCGCTGGGTGGCGGCGTCGTTGGCGATCTGACTGGATTTGCCGCCGCGACCTACCAGCGTGGCGTACCTTACGTGCAGATTCCGACCACGCTTCTGGCGCAGGTCGATTCCTCGGTGGGGGGCAAGACCGCCATCAACCACCCGCTGGGCAAGAACATGATCGGCGCGTTCCATCAACCGATCCTGGTTCTGATCGATACCGCCACCCTGGCGACCCTGCCCGAACGCGAGTACCGTTCAGGGCTTGCCGAGGTCATCAAATACGGTCTGATCGACGACGTCGAGTTCCTGGCATGGCTCGAAGCCCACCTGGACGCATTGCTATCGCGCGATACGAAGTCCCTGACCCAGGCGATCCTGCGCTCGTGCGCGATCAAGGCGCGCATCGTCGCGGCCGATGAGCGCGAGTCCGGAATGCGTGCCTGGCTGAATCTAGGCCATACCTTCGGACACGCCATCGAAGCAGGGCTGGGCTACGGCGAGTGGCTGCACGGAGAGGCCGTTGCGGCTGGCATGGTGGCCGCGGCAGACCTGTCCGCGCGCCTGGGCTACATCAGTGCCGCGGATGTCGAACGGGTCGTCAATTTGATCGCCCGCGCCGGATTGCCGGTCGCTGCACCGAAGCTCGGGCGGGATCGCTACCTGGATCTCATGCGCGGCGACAAGAAATCCGAGGCTGGCGCGATTCGTTACGTGCTGCTGACACGCCTGGGCGTGGCGCGGGTCGAGCCCGGGGCCGATTTGATCGTCACCGAACCCCTGGCGGCGGTCGCGACCGCCTGACCCCATGCGCGCGCTCGCACCGTATGCTGCGCAGGCAGCCACCTCGCGCGGCCGTCGCTGGCCCGAATCGCCAGCGACGACTCGCTCGGAGTTCCAGCGCGATCGAGATCGCGTCATACATTGCACGGCGTTCCGGCGCCTTGAGTACAAGACTCAGGTCTTCGTCAATCACGAAGGCGACCTGTTTCGAACGCGCCTCACGCACTCGATCGAGGTGGCCCAGCTGGCGCGCTCCATTGCCCGGCAACTTGAACTAGATGAAGACCTGGCCGAGGCGATTTCGCTCGCGCATGACCTCGGCCACACGCCGTTCGGTCACGCCGGGCAGGATGCGCTCAACGCTTGCATGCGTGAGTACGGCGGATTCGAGCATAACCTGCAGAGTCTGCGCGTGGTCGACGTACTCGAAGAACGCTACGGTGCGTTCGACGGACTCAACCTCACTTTTGAAACCCGTGAAGGCATTCTCAAACATTGCACTACTGAGATCGCTGCCGGGCTGGGTGATGTAGGGCGCCGCTTCATCGACGGGACGCGTCCAGGCCTTGAGGCCCAGATCACCAATCTGGCTGATGAGGTCGCCTACAACAACCACGACATTGATGACGGACTCCGCTCAGGGCTGTTGACTGTCGAGCAAATGCGCTCGGTGGATGTCTTTGACCGGCATTTCAGGGAATCGGTACGACTCTATCCGCATGCTGCAGAGCGGCGCCTGGTCAACGAAACGGTGCGTCGCATGATCAATACCCTGGTGCAGGACCTGGTCGCGACCACGCGGTCCAATCTCCAAGGGTTGAACCCGAAGAGCCCGGACGAAGCGCGGTCGGCGCCTGCGCTCGTCGCCCACAGCCTTGCGGTCGCGGCAGAGACCTTGGAGCTCAAGCGTTTCCTGCGCGACAACCTCTACCAGCACTATCTGGTGCAGCGCATGAGCAGCAAGGGCCGGCGCATCGTTACCGACCTCTTCGAGGCTTTCCAGGGCGATGTGCGACTCCTGCCGCCGCAGTACCAGGTCAAAGCCGCTGAAAATCGCCCCCGCGCGGTCGCCGACTACATTTCCGGCATGACCGACCGATACGCAATGCGCGAGCATCGCCGGCTATTCACCGTCGACGACCGCTAGTAAAATGGGGTCAGACCCCATTAGCAGCCCTTGACGGGCTTCCCCCCTTGGCCCGCTTGCCGCGTCTGGTTGTTCCTGGACAGCCACATCATCTGATTCAGCGCGGGACCAATCAGCAGACTCTCTTTCGCGACGGGAAGGATTATGAGCGAATGCTCACTATCATTTCCGGATATTCGCAGCGCTTCGAAGTGGACCTGCACGCTTACGTCCTGATGGGCAACCACTTTCATCTCGTCGCCACGCCGGCCGCAGCTTCTGGCCTTTCGCTTTTCATGCAGGCGATCGGACGCAACTACGTGCGTTATTTCAACATTGCAAATGGTCGTGCTGGCGCGTTGTGGCAGGGGCGATACAAGGGTACTGTAATTGATAGTGAGCGCTACCTTTTCACCTGCATGGCCTATGTTGAGCTCAATCCGGTTCGAGCAGGCCTGGCAAGCCATCCGGGAGATTATCCATGGTCAAGCTATGCCCACAACTCCGGCCGCCGCGTGGACTCAATGATCAGGGAGCATCCGCTCTACTGGCAGCTTGGAAACACTCCATTTGCCCGCGAGGCTGCATATCGGACTATTGTTGACGATGGTGTGGCCGCGGTCCAGGCGGAGCGAATCGTCGATGCCACGCTCAAAGGTTGGGCGCTCATGGAACCCGCCCGAGCCAACGAATTGCTGCCCGCTCCGACCAGGCGCTACCTTCCACGCCGGCGAGGTCGCCCAAACAACTCTGTCCCCATTAAATCTTCGTTTGGAAGCTAGCCCATCTAAATGGGGTCAGACCCCATTTAAACTTCTTGAGGCGGGATTCGTGACCACGGTATAGTCCGTTCTCGTTTTGTGCGACGCACACAAGCGTCCAAGGACTGTCATGATCAACCAATCCATACCGCCCGGCCCTCAGGGCCTGTATGACCCGGCCAATGAGCACGATGCCTGTGGCGTCGGGTTCGTCGCCCATATCAAGGGCAAGAAGTCGCACGGGATCATCGAGCAAGGCCTCCTGATCCTGCGCAACCTGGATCACCGCGGCGCGGTCGGTGCGGATCCACTCATGGGCGATGGGGCCGGCATTCTGATCCAGATGCCGGACCAGTTCTACCGTGAGGAAATGGCGAAGCAGGGCATCACCCTTCCGCCGCCTGGCGAATACGGTGTCGGCATGGTGTTCCTGCCCAAGGAAAACGCCTCGCGTCTGGCTTGCGAGCAGGAAATCGAGCGTGCCGTGCGCGCCGAGGGGCAAGTGGTTCTGGCGTGGCGTGACGTGCCTGTCGACCGCGACATGCCCATGTCGCCCACCGTGCGCGCCAAAGAGCCGGTGATCAAGCAAATTTTCATCGGTCGCGGCCCGGACATCATGGTCACCGACGCACTGGAACGCAAGCTGTACGTGATCCGCAAGTCCAGCGGACACGCGATCCAGGCGTTGAACCTGATCCATGGACGCGAATTCTTCGTACCCTCGATGTCGGCGCGCACCGTGGTCTACAAGGGGCTGCTGCTGGCCGACCAGGTCGGCGTGTACTACAAGGATCTGCAGGACGCGCGCGTGGTTTCCGCGCTGGCCCTGGTGCATCAACGCTTCTCGACCAACACCTTTCCCGAGTGGCCGCTGGCCCATCCGTATCGCATGATCGCCCACAACGGCGAGATCAACACCGTCAAGGGCAACTTCAACTGGATGCGCGCGCGCGAAGGCGTCATGAAGTCCGCGGTCCTGGGCGAGGACTTGCAGAAACTCTTTCCGCTGATCTACGAAGGCCAGAGCGATACCGCCTGCTTCGACAACGCGCTGGAACTCCTGACCATGGCGGGCTACCCGCTGGCGCAGGCGATGATGATGATGATTCCCGAAGCGTGGGAGCAGCACACCCTCATGGACGACAACCGTCGCGCCTTCTATGAATATCACGCGGCCATGCTCGAACCCTGGGATGGCCCCGCGGCGATCGCCTTCACCGATGGCCGTCACATCGGCGGCACGCTGGACCGCAACGGCCTGCGGCCGGCACGCTACATCGTCACCGACGACGACCTGGTGGTCATGGCGTCCGAAGTCGGCGTCCTGCCCATCCCCGAGTCGCGCATCATCAAGAAGTGGCGCCTGCAACCGGGCAAGATGTTTCTGATCGACCTGGAACAGGGACGCATCATCGACGACAAGGAACTCAAGGATACCTACGCCAACGCTAGGCCGTACAAGTCGTGGATCGATTCGGTGCGGGTGCGCCTGGACGACGTCGCCACGCGCGTGCAGCTGCCCCCGGTGACAGTCCCGCTGCTCGATCGCCAGCAGGCTTTCGGCTATACCCAGGAAGACCTGCGTTTCCTGATGAGCCCGATGGCAGTTGCTGCCGAGGAGGCGGTCGGCTCGATGGGCAACGACTCGCCGCTGGCGGTGATGTCCAACAAGCTCAAGCCGCTTTACAACTACTTCAAGCAGCTCTTTGCGCAGGTCACCAATCCGCCGATCGACCCGATCCGCGAGCAGCTGGTCATGTCACTGGTGAGCTTCGTCGGGCCGCGTCCCAACCTGCTCGACAAGGACAACATCAACCCGCCGATGCGTCTGGAAGTCACCCAGCCGGTGCTGGACTTTCCCGACATGGCAAAGGTGCGCGAGATCGACAGGCACACCGGCGGCAAATTCCGCTCTTACGAGTTGAACATCTGCTATCCGGTTGCATGGGGCAAGGAAGGCATCGAGGCGCGCCTGGCGTCCCTCTGCGCCGAGGCGGTCGATGCGCTCAAGACCGGCCACAACATCCTGATCGTCTCGGACCGCAAGGTCGATTCGACACTCGTGCCTATCCCCGCGCTTCTGGCCACCAGCGCAATACACCATCACCTGGTGCGACGCGGCATGCGCACCCTGACCGGCCTGGTCGTCGAAACCGGCTCGGCGCGCGAGGTGCACCACTTCGCTCTCTTGGCCGGTTACGGTGCTGAGGCCGTCCATCCCTACCTTGCTATGGAGACCATCGCCGACATGGCGCGCGGTCTGCCGGGTGACCTGTCTCCAGAAAAGGCGATCTACAACTACCAGAAGGCGATCGGCAAGGGCTTGATGAAGGTCTTCTCCAAGATGGGGATCTCGACCTACATGAGTTACTGCGGCGCGCAGATTTTCGAGGCCGTCGGCCTGTCCCGTTCGCTCATCGACAAGTACTTTCGCGGCACATCTTCTGCGGTCGAAGGTATCGGTATCTTCGAGGTCGCCGAAGAGGCTGTGCACCTGCACAACCAGGCTTTCGGCGGTGACCCGGTGTTGCGCAACATGCTCGACGCCGGCGGCGAGTATGCCTTCCGCATTCGCGGCGAAGAACACATGTGGACGCCGGACGCGATCGCCAAGCTGCAGCACTCGGCGCGCGCCAACAGTTACCAGACCTACAAGGAATACGCGCAGCTGATCAACGACCAGAGCCGGCGCCACCTGACGCTGCGGGGCCTGTTCGAATTCAGGCTCGATCCGAAGAAGGCGATCCCGCTCGACGAGGTCGAATCCGCCAGGGAAATCGTCAAGCGCTTCGCCACCGGCGCGATGTCGCTGGGCTCCATTTCCACCGAAGCCCACACGACGCTGGCGATCGCGATGAACCGC
>JBJXGS010000215.1:0-2614 GCA_046160545.1 Burkholderiales bacterium | reverse complement strand
GCATGGCCAGCGAACTGATGCAAAAGATCGAGAAAAATCATCTCGCACGCTTCAAGAATCTCAAAGCCTTCGACCTGGCATTCGTCGATTCACTGCTGCCGGAAGGGCGCAAGAAAAACCTCAAGGTGATCGGCCGCGGGGTGGTGGAAAACCCGGCGATGCAGCCGCCGATCGCTGACGACCATGGCTTTACCGTCTCGTACATCGTCGTGCCGCCGGGCGGCGGCGCGGGCCTGCATGCGCACAAGACGCCTGAGGTGTTCATCCCCATGAACGGCCCGCTGACGGTGCTGATTGGCGACGACAGCGAGGAGCTTCTCATCGACCCACTCGACGTGGTGTCAGTACCGGCCGGTGTGATGCGCGGTTTTCGCAACCACAACAGCCATGAGCTCACTGTCCTGGCGATGGTCGGCGGGCACAGCGGCGGCGGGTCGGTAACCTGGCATGCCAACGTGCTTTCCCGGGCCGCCAAGGAAACCGGCCTGGCGATCGATGACAACGGCAACTTAAAGAAGCTCGATAACTTCCGCATGCCGGCGGATGTGGAAGGTTCGACCATCTAGTTCGGCGCGGCGATCCGTCGGGTCGCGCAGGCGGCGGGCTACGGAAGACGCTGCATTCGTCAGTTGCCGTGGGGGAGATTTGACGTGATCGCAAACATCGGTAAATTCGTTGCGCGGCTCGCCGTTGCCGCATTGCTGCTCGCTCCGTTTGCCGGCATGGCGCAGCCGGCCTGGCCCACCAAGCCGGTGCGCATCATCGTGCCCTTCCCCGCCGGCACCTCACCCGATATCGTCGGCCGATTCCTCGCGCAAAAGCTGATCGAGCGCCAGTCCGGCACGCCGCAACCCGTCGTGATCGAAAACCGCGCCGGCGCCGGCGGCATCCTCGGCGCAGAAGCCGCGGCCAAGGCGGTGCCGGATGGACATACGCTTTTCCTCATGGCCAATTCGATCGTGACCATGAACCAGTTCGTCTACAAGAAGCTTCCGTACGACCCGGTCAAGGACTTCCAGACCGTAACCCTGATCGCGGCCGTGCCCTACGTGCTGCTGGCGAACAAGGACTTCCAGGCCAAGACCTTGAAGGACCTGATCGCCATGGCGCAGGCGCAGCCCGGCCGAGTCAATTAAGAGTCGTTCGGAGTGGGTGGCGCCGGCCACGTCATCATTGAACTCATGGCCAGTCTGGCCGGCATTCAGCTCACGCACATCCCCTACAAGTCAGGCGCACTGATGGACGTGATCGGCGGGCAGGTGCCGCTGATCCTCCAGCCGACCACCACTGCCATCGAGCAGATCAAGAAGGGCACGGTGATCGGCTTGGGCATCACCAGCCCCAAGCGCCTGGGCGCCCTGCCGAACGTGCCTTCGATCGCCGAGGTCCTGCCCGGCTTTGCCGCCGACGGCTGGCAGGGCATGTTGATGCCAGCCGGATCGCCGGTGGCGCTTGCCGAACGGGTCGCGCGGGAAATCGCTGCCGTGCTGGCCCTGCCGGAAACGGCAGAGCGATTTGCGACGCTCGGCATAGAGGCGTTGCCGTCAACGCCCAAACAGATGGAGTCGGTCATCGCCGCCGACATCGTCAAGTGGGGCAAAGTGATACGCGACGCGAAGATCGAACCGCAGTAAGCGTGGGCCCGCATTCCAGGCCCACAGCCGGCTTTGCGCGCAGCACCTGCAGAGCCGGCCGCAACGTAGATGGTACATGCGCGCGGATTGCGCTATTCTTAGCCGCGGCGCCGCCGGATCCTTGACGATTTTGAGCGGCGCCCGATCCTGCCTCAAATCGAAGCATTCGACATACAAAATTCAGGAGACGACATGGCCATTGGCACCTTCAGGATATTCGCGGCGCTCTTAGCCGCCGGCAGTCTCGCGCTGGCCGGCAGCGTCGGCGCGCAGCAAAAAGTCACCTTCAAGCTCGGCTGGGTCACACCGGAGAATCCGCAGGACCCGTACGGGGCCGCTGCGATCTTTTTCAAGCAGACTGTCGAACGCCAGTCCGGCGGGCGCATCGAGGTGCAGTTGTTCCCCAATCGCCAGCTCGGTGACGAGAAGCCGCTGCTCGAGGGCCTGCGCTTCGGCACCGTCGATGCGGCAGTCATCACCAACGCGGTGGTGGCGCAGGTCGAGCCTGCGTTCCAGGTCAATGACCTGCCTTTCCTGTTCCGCAACGAGGCGCAGGCGCACAAGGCGCTGGACGGCAAGATGGGCCAGTTGCTGGCCAAGAAGCTCGAGGCCAAGGGCATCGTCTCGCTCGCCTACATGGAGGGCGGCTTTCGCCACATGATCAACAACGTGCGCCCGGTCAACAAGCCGGAGGACATCAAGGGCGTCAAGTACCGCGTGATGCAGAACCCGGTCTACATCGACATGTTCACCTCGCTGGGTGGCAATGCCGTGCCGATGGCCTGGGGCGAGACCTACACCGCCGTGCAGCAGGGCACGGTCGACGGACTGGAGTTGCCGATCGGGCCGATCGATTCGCTCAAGGTCAACGAGATCACCAAATTCCTGTCGTTGACCAACCACACCTACTCGATGATCGCGCTCCTGGTCTCCAAGAGATCCTTTGACAAGCTGCCCAAGGACCTGCAGGAGATCGTGCG
>JBJXGS010000214.1:0-24375 GCA_046160545.1 Burkholderiales bacterium | reverse complement strand
GGCGGCGCGCGCTACTTCGTCTACGGCGACGGCGACGACTACCAGGGCCGCCTGCTGGGGGAGTACGACGCCGACGGCAACGCGATCCTCGAATACGTGCATGTCGAGGGCGAACTCCACCTGCTGCGCCACGCCTGCGGCTACCACCTGGCCAACGCCGGCCACGACACCCGCGCCATCCAGCACTACCTGGGCCACCGCAACATCACCCACACCGTGCGCTACACCGAACTGAACCCGGACCGGTTCAACGCGTTCTGGAACGATTGAAGGCTGGAAGAAGATGGTTTACAAGAGAGCAAGCAGCCCCCATACCCGCTCACGCGGGCGCTTTCCATGCCTGCGTGCCGCAGCCAGCGCGGCCAACGGCTAACGGGTCGACTCGATCAGCTCGATTTCTTTCCTGAGCAGCGAATTGGCGATGTCCGAGACCTGCACTCCCTTCTTCGAGGCGAGCGCGGCCAGCCAGGCCAACACCTCGTCGTCGAGGTAGACCGGCAGATGCAGCTTGGCGTCGGTGCGGAAGAACTTGCCGCGCGTACCCTGCGAGAAATCGATCTCGGCCGGCATCTCGTCGTCGGCGTCGTTGGCATTTTTCGGCATGTCGTCTTCCGGTCTGGCTTGCGTTCCCATCGTCGTCACCTGATTCCCTTGAGCCTTAGGCTTCCCTGGCCGCCCGGCAGCGTCAGCGCGGCCCTTCCTCGTACTGCCTGCGCTCGGTGCGCGTGGCCTCGCGTGCCGAGATGATACGTACCCGCGCGCTGGCGGGGCCGCTGGCCGTGTACGTATGCGCCACCGCCAGCAGCTTGCCCTCGGCAGACGTGCCCAGCGTGAACCAGCGCTCCTCGACAGCGCTGTGCGCCGCATCGAACACGGTGATCGCCAGCGGATCGGTCAGCACCACGCAAGCCGCCGCGAACGTCACCCCGTGCTTGGCGAGGTTCGAGGCCGCCTTGTCCGGATCCCATGCGAATTCCAGTTGCGTGCCGGGCGCCCCGTCGTTCGTGCTCAAGCACGGCTCTCCATCTTGCGCTTGAGCTGCCCGCGCTCGATGAACGCATCGATCAGCAGCAGTACCTGGCGCTTCTCGGTCAGGTCAAGCTTCTCGATCGCCAAGAGGCGCCGGCGCAGGCGCGAATCGCCGTCCTGCTTGACCAGCTTGCGCGCCGGTGCGCGCCCGTACAGCGCGTCGATGGTCACCCCAAGCGCGGTGGCGATATGCGGCAGCAGATGCGCCGGCGGCGTCGCCGCCGGGCTCTCGCAATACGCCACCATGCGCTGCGAGACCCCGACCTCGGCAGCCAGCTCCACCTGGGTGAAGCCGGCCGCCTTGCGCAGTGCCGCCAGGCGCGCCCCGAACCCCGCGTCAGACTTGGTCGCCGCGGCGACCTGTATGCGTTTGCCCGTCGGACACCACTCCTTGCGGTGGGTGGAGTGTACAAAGGCAAGGGTCGGCGTGGGCGTCCCGGTGTGGACAGTCGTACGCATCATCTACAGTCTGCCGCACTTTATATCGTTTAGCAACCCGGTGTATAAACCGGCTGCCGGGAATCTCCGGGACCATGGTGCGCAACTACAAGCACGTCGGCGCCGGCAATGTCGCCGCCGACCGGGTGCGCCAGTACGCCTGCGATGCGCGCGGTTTTCTCGCCCAGGCGGGTAGCGGCGCGCAGGCGGTCGCCTACACGACCAACGCCTTCGCGCATCGTGACGGCAGCCTGGTGCGCGCCGCGTTGTGTGATGTCGCGCGGGCGCGCGGCATTTCGCAACTGGCTCGGGACACCGGGACCAGTCGCGAAGGCCTTCACAAGGCGCTTTCCAGCACCGGGAATCCTGAATTTTCTACTGTCCACAAGGTGGCCCCGGCCTTGGGGATCCGGCTGCGAGTGGTGCCGGCTACGTAGCTTTTTGCCCGGCCTCCACCGGCCCCAGCACCAGCGCACGCGCCACACCGCGCAAGCGCAGGTACGGCTGATCCATTCGGCCCATGCCCGCCCGCACATCGCTTCGCAAGGGTGACACACCGCAGCCCTAGTGTGCGCAGCGCCCGGACGCGCAGCTGCACTCGCTGATTGCGGTCCGCGGCCATCACCCTCATCGGAGACCCTTAATGCCGCTCAACCGCTTCTCGCCCGCCCGCCGTACCCTGCTCAAGCATTCCGGCGCGGCCGCCGCCGCATCCGTTTTCGGCAGCCTCACCGCCCTGCATTCGCGCAACGTCATGGCCGCCGGCGGCAAGCAGATGCTGCCCGTCGCCTCCCCCTACGGTGCGCCGGTGCCGGTCAACGACATCTCCACCGGCCTGCCGCTGCTGCAGCTGCCGCCCGGCTTCACCTACAAGTCCTTCGGCTGGACCGGCGACATGATGGCCGACGGCCGCAGCACCCCCAGCAATCACGACGGCATGGCGGTGGTCGAGACGCGTCGCGTCGGCCGCAGCACGGAGTACGTGCTGGTGCGCAACCACGAGCGCGGCCTGACTTCGGCGCTCGCCACCGCGATCAATGCGCCCGACAACTACTCGACGACAGCCGCCAACGGCATCATCACGGTGACCGGCGCGCAGACCGTGCGCGTGGGCGCCTCCGGCACGGTCACCAATCCGGCTTCGCCGCCCCCGACGCCCTTCACCGGCTTTGCCGGCGGCGGCACCACCAACCTCATCTTCCGCGACGGCAACTGGGTCAGCGCGACCTCGTCACTGGGCGGCACGCTGGGCAACTGCGCCGGCGGCCCCACGCCGTGGGGCAGCTGGCTCACCTGCGAGGAAACCATCCTCGACCTGTCGGGCATCGGCGGGCGCAGGCACGGTTATGTCTACGAGGTGGACGCGAACCCCGCCGATTCGATTCCCGACCCGATCGTCGGCATGGGCCGCTTCGTGCACGAGGCGGTTGCGGTCGACCCGACGACCGGCTACGTCTACGAGACCGAGGACAGCCGCAACCTCTCGGCCTTCTACCGCTACCAGCCGAATGACACCAGCGGCCAGACCGGCAGCCTGGGCCAGGGCGGCGTGCTGCAGGCCGCGCGCATCCGCAGCATCATCCGCCAGGCGCGCGCATCCGCCAATCTGGCGCAGGCCAACGACCTCTCGCTCCTCGACCCGGACATCGGCGACGAGTACGAGCTGGAGTGGGTCGACATCGTCGACCCGGACGGTACGCCCACGGTGGTGGCGGGCCAGCCCGGCGGCGTGACGCTGGGCATCATGGCGGGGCCGACCTTCGAGGCCCTCGGCAAGGGTTGCGCGCGCATGTCGCGCGGCGAAGGCATCTGGTATTCGGCCGGCAAGATGTTCGTCGTCGACACCGCCGCCGGTGTCGACGGCAGCAACCGCCCGGGTCGCGGCGAGGGCTGCGTGTGGGTGCTGACGCTGGCCACCATGCGCTTGAAGGCGATCTACGTCAGCGGCAACCGCAGTGCCGGCAACAACCCGGACAACGTCACCGTCAGCCCGCGCGGCGGCGTCGTGCTGTGCGAGGACGGTGGCTTCGGTGATGACGGCGCGCGCCTCCTGGGCCTCAATCCCGCGGGCGAAGCCTATGTCTTCTGCCGCAATACGGTGCAGCTCTCGGCGGGGCAGATCGCCAGCGCCGGCAAGACCGTCGCGGCGGGCGACTACCGCGGATTGGAGTTCTGCGGCGCCTGCTTCGATCCCACCGGCCGCATCATGTTCGTCAGCATCCAGTCGCCCGGGATCACCTTCGCCATCAGCGGGCCGTGGGCCAAGGGCAACCTGTAGCCGATCCGGCACGGGCATGGTCCGAACGGCGCAGGCACGAGCGTGCGCCGTTTCAGAACCGTGTCACGCGATCCGGGCAGACTCACCTCCATACTCAACCGCAAGACCTTCTCCAAGGACGCTTCCCATGCTTTCTTTGCTCAAATCCCTCGCCGCAGCGCTGGCAGCGGGAACCCTGATCGCTTCCACGCCTGCCGCGGCGGTCAGCTTCGTCGGCCACGCCTTCGAAGCCCCCGCAGCCGGCAATTCGGTCACCTCGTACGGTAGCGGCGCGACGCAGTCCTTCGACGTCAACTTCGGCGCCATGACGCGCGTCACGCTGGCCTTCATCACCTTCCGCGACGAAGTGGCGCCCACCATGAGCTTCAATGCGCTGGTCGGCAACTTCACCGGCCTCAACCTGAACGGCCTCCTGGTGCGCCTGACCGGCGGGGCGGTCTTCGAGGCGCCCTACGGCACCGTCACCGGCAACTTCGGCGTCGCCGCACCGCCGGTGGTGAGCCCGACCCTGGTTTCCACCGGCATGCTGGTCCCCGAGCCGCTGCAGTTGAGCTTCGGCAATCCGCTGGGAGCGATGGGCCAGTCGGACTGGGTGATCAATTTCTCAGGTGTCGACGCCGGCTCGACCTTTGGCGTGAGCGTCACGGCCGTTCCCGAGCCGGGCGCGTACATGATGCTCCTGGCCGGCCTGGCCCTGATGGGGGCAGTTGCGCGCTCCAGGGGGCGCGGCAGGAATCAGGATCTTCCTTTCTGACCACGGTCAGCCGGATGTGGGGAGCCTAGATCCCCACAAGCAAACGGGGCGCGATGAGCGCCCCGTTTGCCTTTTCCGGGACGGGAAGAACATCCTGGTCGCAGTACGCGGCCGGAAGAAGATCGTCGCCCCTCTTCCAATACGACCGTGCCGGCCTGGACTTGAGGGGTGGCCAAACAAAATGTTCAAGTGAGGCGAATCGCCCGCAGGCGATCCGCCGCGGCAGGAGACCCTAGCCGAAATGCCGGGCGTAACGCGGGTTGAGTTGCGCCAGGTTAAGCAGCATGAAGAAGTCCGCAGTGTTGAAGTCGGGGTCCCAGGCCGGCGCGCCGCCGACTTTCCCCCCGGCGCGCAGGTAACCCTTGAGGAGTGGCGGTGCAACCGCGGCCTCACCTGTGGCGAGTGTCTCCACCGGCAGGGCCAGACGCGGAAAGACACGGTATTCGGGCGACACAAACTGCGCCTCGCCGAACGAGCGGTACAGGTTGGCGGCGGTGTGCCCGCCGTCGCGCAGCGAGACGCTCGCGCAGCCGATTAGGTACTGGCAGCCATAGCGCTTCATGAAGCGGGCGATGCCGGCCCACAGCAGCATGATCACCGGGCCATTGCGGTGCTCCCAGTGCACGCAGGAGCGTCCGGCCTCGGCAGTGGTATCACGCAGGTGCGACAGGCGGTCCAGGTCGAATTCCGTCTCCGAGTAGAAGCGCCCGATGCGCCGCGCCGCTTCCGGCGGCAGCAGGCGGTACGCGCCGACCACGCGGCCGGTGTCGCACTGGCGCACCAGCAGGTGCTCGCAAAAACCATCGAAGACGTCCCGGTCCAGGCCGTCTTCGGCGTTCTCCAGGCGCGCGCCCATCTCCTCGGCGAAGACCTTGTAGCGCAGGCGCTGCGCCTCGGCCACCTCTCCGGGAGATGTGGCGAAGGACAACGCGTACTGCGTCTGGTCATCGGCGCGTTGCTCGGTGTCGCGCCGCAGTTGCGGCACAAACGACAAGCCCTCCCGGTTCGCCATCCATTCGAGCATCTTCATCGGTGTCATCCCCTATTCGACATGGCACATGCCGACGCGAAAGGTAAAAGCGCTGCTTGACGCTTCGATGAAGGATTGGTGAAGAATCGATGACAGGCGCGGCGCAAGGCCGCGCCCGGGAGACGTTCTAGAGCAGCTCCGGCAATATCGCCGCACGCAGGATGGTGCGCGTTTCCTCGCCGCGCGTGCGGTTGGAAAACCACCACACCGCGCCCTTGCGGATGGCCCAGTCGTCCTCGTGCCCGCCCAGGAGCAGCGCGGCGACGCGCCCCAGCGTCGGCTGATGCCCCACCGCGATGACGGTGCGCGACTCGGCGCCGCCGTGCGGCCAGTCGACCGCGGCGATCAGGTCCTCGACGCCACGATCCGGGTCGAGGCTCTTGACGACAGCGAAATGCGAACTCAGCGACGCCGCGGTCTGCTGCGAACGGGTGGCCCGGCTGGCCAAGAGCGCGGCATCCTCGGGAACGCGGATGCGCAGCCAGTCGGCCATGGCGGCGGCCTGCTTGAGGCCGCGCCGCGTCAGTTCGCGCTTCATGTCGTTGCTGCCATCGTCGGCCTCGGCATGGCGCCACAGGATCAGGTTCATCGGGTTCTCCAGTATCAACCGGCAACCGGCCGGTCGGTCAAGCCGTCTTTCGGACTTGAAGAGGCGGGAGCCTGAACTCCAGCCTTGACGTGCCGATGACAGACAAAAATCGTTCGCCAAATGAAGGGGTTGGCGCAAGCGATCGCTTGCGCGCGAAAAAGACATCCGCGAGAGAGCGGTCCCGTCATCGTAGTGTCACATTATGTTCATAAAGTTGCGCCGTTCCAGATTCAACCACCCGCCTTCGAAAGGATCCCCATGTTCTCAACCAAGTCCGTAGTTCTTGTCGCTGGCCTCGTCATCGCCGGCGCAGCCGCCGCCCAGTCCGGGCCGGTGATCAAGATCGACGGTTCGTCGACCGTGTACCCAGTGACCGAAGCCGTCGCCGAGGAGTATCAGAAACTCAAGAAGCAGGCCGTCAAGGTCACCGTCGGTATCTCCGGCACCGGTGGCGGCTTCAAGAAATTCTGTCGCGGCGAGATCGACATCGGGAACGCCTCGCGCCCGATCCTGACCAAGGAAATGGAAGAATGCCGCGCCGCGGGCGTCAAGTATGTCGAGCTGCCGGTCGCCTTCGACGCGCTCACCGTCGTCACCCACCCGAACAACAAGTTCCTGACCCAGATCACGGTCGATGAGTTGAAGAAACTCTGGGAGCCGGGCGCGCAGGGCAAAATCACGCGCTGGAACCAGGTCAACCCGGCCTGGCCGGATGCGCCGATCAAGCTTTTCGGCGCGGGGTCGGATTCGGGCACCTTCGACTACTTCACCGAAGCCATCGTCGGCAAGGCCAAATCCAGCCGCGGCGACTACACCGCCTCGGAAGACGACAATGTCCTGGTCCAGGGCGTCTCGCGCGATGTCAATTCGCTGGGTTACTTCGGCTACGCGTACTACGCCGAGAACTCGAAGAAGATCCGCGCTGTGCCGATCGTCGAAAAGGCTGGCCGCCCCGCGGTGTCGCCGTCGATGGAAACCGTGATCGCCGGCACCTATCAGCCTCTCTCGCGTCCGATCTTCATCTACGTGAGCTTAAAGAGCATGGACAAGCCGGAAATCCGCGAGTTCGTTGACTACTACTTGAAGAACAGCACCAAGCTCATCCGCGAGGTCAAGTACGTGCCGCTTACCGACGCTGACTACAAGCACGCGGCGGACAACTTCGCGAAACGCCGTACCGGCACTGCCTTCGGCGGTGTTGCGGAAGTCGGCGTCAAGGTCTCCGACCTCCTCAAGCGGGACCCGAAGGAATAGACCGCTGCGCCCCGACCACGGTGCCGGCAGGCGCCGTGGTCAACCCCGCCCCCGCCGGCACAGACTACCAAGCGCGCCGGACAGAATTCCACCCTTACCTTAGACTGACATGAGTTCGACTCTGGCAGCCACACCAGCAATGCCTTCCACGATCTCGCCGCGCCTCGCCAAACGGGCGACCCGGCACCTGAAGGAACTCGCCATCGAGATGGTTCTGCTCGGCGCGGCCATGGTGGCCGTGATCACGACCCTGGGCATCGTCTACGTACTCGGGCTGGAATCCTGGCACTTCTTCCAGAAGGTGTCGCTCTGGGACTTCCTGACCGACACGCAGTGGACGCCGCTTTTCGATGACGCGCACTTCGGCATCATCGTCCTGCTCTCGGGCACCCTGGTGAGTTCCTTTGTCGCACTGTTCGTCGCCATTCCGCTGGGCACCATCATCGCCATCTACCTGTCGGAGTTTGCAACGCCGCGCTGGCGCGAGGTCTGCAAACCCGTGCTGGAGATGCTCTCCGGCGTGCCAACCATCATCTACGGTTACTTCGCGCTGCTTTTCGTAAGCCCGATCCTGCAGGCCCTCATTCCAGGCCTGCCGGGATTCAGCCTGCTCGCCGCCGGCCTGGTCATGGGCATCATGATCGTCCCTTACGTCGCCTCGATATCAGAGGACGCGATGCGCGCGGTGCCGATGGCCTTGCGTGAAGGGTCATACGCCACCGGGGCGACGCGCTTCCAGACCGCGGTGCGGGTTGTGTTTCCGGCGGCGTTTTCGGGCGTCGCGGCGGCCTACATTCTGGGTATCTCGCGCGCCGTCGGCGAAACCATGATCCTGGCGGTCGCTGCCGGCATGCAACCCAATCTGACCGCCAACCCGCTCGAACCAGCGGCGACGATCACCGCCTTCATCGTCCAGGTGGCATTGGGTGACCTGCCGCACGGGTCGATCGGCTACCAGACCATATTTGCGGCCGGCCTGACGCTATTCATCATCACCCTCGCCTTCAACATCCTGGGCTATGTGCTGAGGCGCCGCTTCCGCGAAGCCTACTAGCACAGCCAACAGGGAATCCCCCCGCCATGGAACAAAAGTCCGTCGATACTGCCGCAATTCGTGCGCTGGTGCAAAAGCACAAGCGCTACGATGCCATTTTTGCGATCATCGGCCTGCTGGCCCTCCTGGTCGGCCTCGTCACCCTGCTCGCGCTCCTGATCGACATGGCGGTCAAGGGCGTGCCGCGGCTGAATCTCGAGTTTTTCACCAATTTCCCCTCGCGACGCGCGGCGGATGCAGGGATCCTGTCAGCCTGGGTCGGCTCGATGCTGGTCATGTTCGTGACCGCCGCCGCCGCGGTGCCGATCGGCGTTGCCGCCGGCCTCTATCTGGAGGAGTACGCGCGCAAGAACTGGTTCACCGACATCATCGAGATCAACATCTCCAACCTGGCCGGCGTGCCATCGATCGTCTACGGCCTGCTCGCGTTGGGCCTCTTTGTCTACCAGTTCGGATTAGGGCAGTCGGTGATCTCCGCAGGACTCACCCTGGCCCTCCTCATCCTGCCGGTGATCATTGTCGCCACGCGTGAGGCGATTCGCGCAATCCCGACGCAGATTCGTGAAGGCGCCTATGCGGTCGGCGCGACACGCTGGCAGCTTGTGCGCGATCACGTGATTCCGTATTCGATGCCGGGAATACTCACGGGAGTGATCATTGGCATGGCGCGCGCGATCGGCGAGACCGCGCCCATCATCACCATCGGCGCGCTGACCTTCATCGCCTTCCTGCCACCGGCACCATTCGCCGGCACGCCTCCGGCGGGCGCATTCGACTGGCTCTTTTCACCCTTCACCGTGATGCCGATCCAGATGTTCAACTGGACCTCGCGCCCCGAGGAGGCCTTCCAGGTGAACGCCGCGGCCGCCGGCCTTGTACTGGTCGTGATGACGCTCGGCATGAACGGCTTGGCCATATGGCTTCGCTATCGTCTACGCAAGAACATCAAGTGGTGAATTCATGAACGCACCCTCTCCAGCCCCTGCACCCTCTGCCTTCGCCGAACCGCCCGGCGCGATCAAGGCCGACATCCGCAACTTCAATTTCTTCTACGGCAGCTTCCAGGCGCTCAAGAACGTGAACATGAGCATCGAGGAAGGCAAGGTCACAGCGCTGATCGGCCCCTCGGGTTGCGGCAAGTCGACCTACCTGCGCTGCTTCAACCGCATGCACGACCTCTATCCCGGCAACCGCTACGAGGGTGAGATCGTCTTCCATCCGGACAACACCAACCTGCTTTCGCCGGAGGTCGACCCGATCGAGGTACGCATGCGCGTGGGCATGGTGTTCCAGAAGCCCAACCCTTTCCCGAAGTCGATCTACGAGAACGTCGCCTACGGCATCCGCGTGCGTGGCGAAAACAACCGCTCGCGCATCGAGACCAAGATCGAGCAGGCCCTGAACGACGCTGCGTTGTGGAACGAGGTCAAGGATCGGCTGCACGAGCCTGCCTATAACCTGTCGGGCGGCCAGCAGCAGCGGCTGTGCATCGCGCGCTGTCTTGCGACCGATCCGGAGATGATACTTTTCGACGAGCCGACCTCCGCGCTCGACCCGATTGCCACGGCCAGCATCGAGGAGCTCATCGATACACTGCGCGGCCGGGTGACCATCCTCATCGTCACCCACAGCATGCAGCAGGCGGCGCGCGTCTCCGACTACACCGCTTACATGTACCTGGGCGAGATGATCGAATACGGCAAGACCGACGACATCTTCATCAAGCCGCGCGACAAGCGCACCGAGGACTACATCACCGGAAAGTTTGGCTAGGCTCATGGAAAAAGTCCACATCTCGTCCCAGTTTGACGCCGACCTTGAGGCGGTGCGTTCGCGCCTTCTGCAGATGGGTGGCATGGTGGAGCAGCAGTTGCGCGACGCGCTGTCTGCCTACTCGAACGGTGATCGCGAACTCCTCGAGCGGGTGCGCAAGTCCGAAGACGCGGTCAACATGCTGGAAATCGAGCTCGACGACCGCTGCACCCACCTTATCGCGCGGCGCCAGCCAACCGCGAGTGACCTGCGCCTGGTGATGTCGATCATCAAGGCAACCACTGACCTGGAGCGCGTCGGTGACGAAGCCGCCAAGATCGGCCGTGTCGCCGGGCAGATGCATGATGCGGGGCTCGCGCGCATGGCCGGATTCTCCGACGTGCACCTCGCGGCGAACCTGGCCATCAACATGCTCAAGAGCGCGCTCGACGCGTTCGCGCGCATCGACTCGACCGCCGCCGAACAGATCGTGCGTCGCGATCGCGAGATCGACAACGAGTTCCGCAGCCTGTTGCGCGAGCTCATCACCTTCATGATGGAAGACCCGCGCACGATCTCGACCGCGCTGGGTGTGGTCTGGATCGCCAAGGCGCTGGAGCGCGTGGGTGACCATGCCAAGAACATCGCCGAGTATGTGGTCTTCATCGCCGAAGGTACGGACGTGCGGCATAGCGGAGTGGGCGGTACCGCGCTATGACGGCGCGACGCTACGGCTTTTCCAGATGGCGCTAGACACCACCATCCTCCTGGTAGAGGACGAGCCGGCGATCCTCGATTTGCTGGAATTCACCCTGGCACCCAAGGGTTACCGCATCCTGCGCGCCATGGATGCCGGTGCGGCGCTCGACGTCGTGCGCGATGTACTCCCGGATTTGCTGATCATCGACTGGATGCTTCCCGGGGAGTCCGGCGTGCAGTTGTCGCGGACGCTACGAAGCGACCTGCGCACCAAGGGTATGCCGATCATCATGCTGACGGCGCGCGCCGAGGAGTCCGACAAGATCGCCGGGCTCGACGCCGGCGCCGACGACTACATCACCAAACCCTTTTCGCCGCGCGAACTGGTGGCACGGGTCAACGCGCTGTTGCGCCGGCGGGCGCCGGAGCATGCGGATGAACCCATCGTCTACGGTCCATTGACGGTCGACCCTTCGCGCCACGAGGCGCGCGCGCATGGCAAGTCTCTCGAGATGGGTGCCACCGAGTTCAAGCTGCTGCGCTTCCTGGCGGCGCACCCTGAACGAGTGTTTTCACGTTCCCAGCTGCTGGACCAGGTGTGGGGCGATCACGCATTCATCGAGGAACGCACTGTCGATGTGCACATCCTGCGGCTGCGCAAGGCCCTCTCGGCGCAGGACGCCGAAGGGCTGGTGCAGACCGTGCGCGGAGCAGGGTACCGGCTTTCGCGTGCGACCGTGGATAATTGAGGACTCGCCACCCCCTCTATCGCGCTTGTCCCGCTTCTGGTTTCCCGTAATTCTTCGCTTTGGCCTGATCGCCTTCGTGGCGCTGCTGGCCTATTTGATCTTCGGGCTCGTCGCGGGACTGGTGATCGGAGTGTTGGGACTGGGCGTCCTCACCTGGCTGCACCTGTTCTACTTGAAGCGGGTGGCCGACTGGGCGCATCAGACTGACCATCCCGAGACGCCGATGGAACTGCCGGCCGCCTACGGCGCCTGGTCGACGGTGTTTGCCGAGATGCGCCGCGCGCGCCGCCGTGAGGTCAAGGAACGCGACCAGGTCGCCGAGGAGCTAAATCGCTTCATCGAGGCGGCCAGCGTGCTGCCGGACGGCATCGTCATCCTCGACCGAGGTGGACTGATCGAATGGTGCAACCCGTCCGCGGAAAAACACCTGGGACTCAAGCTGGATCGCGACCGCGGATTCCTGGTGCTGAACCTCGTGCGTGCGCCGGCCTTCACCGAGTATCTGATGCGCGCTGACTTTCGTGAGCCCCTGACCATCACCGACCCGGTGGCGCAGACTGCGCTTTCGGTGCAGCTGCTGCCCTTCCAGGAAACACGGCGCATAGTGGTATCGCGTGACATCACGCCTTTCGCCCGTGTCGAGACGATGCGCCGCGACTTCATCGCCAATATCTCGCACGAACTGCGCACGCCGTTGACGGTCGTGGGCGGCTACCTGGAACAACTCATCGATCAACCCGGCCTGGATGCGACCCGGCGCACGGGCATAGAGCGCGTCATGCTCGACCAGACCCAGCGCATGCAGCGCCTGATCGAGGATCTCCTGACCCTCTCGCGGCTGGAAGCGAGCCTCTCGCCTGAGCGCGACGAAGAGTTTGCGGGTGACGCGCTGGTCAATGCAGTCGGCGACGAGGCGCGCGCGCTTTCGGAAGGACAACATAGCATCGACATCGAGGCCGAGCCGATCATGCTGACCGGTTCGATGGACGAGCTGCGTTCGGCCTTCTCCAATCTGGTCTCCAACGCGGTACGCCACACACCGCCGGGCGGT
Source organism: Burkholderiales bacterium (assembly GCA_046160545.1). Lineage (GTDB taxonomy): Bacteria > Pseudomonadota > Gammaproteobacteria > Burkholderiales > JAEUOS01 > JAEUOS01. The sequence continues at coordinate 11,698 of JBJXGS010000214.1, read as the reverse complement.
CATGTGCGGGTGCGTTTCGGCCGTATTGCCGACGGGGTGCAGTTCGCCGTCAGCGATGACGGCCCCGGCATCGCCGCGGAGCATGTGCCACGCCTGACCGAACGCTTCTACCGGGTCGACAAGTCGCGCTCGCGCGAGACCGGCGGCACCGGGCTGGGGCTGGCCATCGTCAAGCACGCACTGGCGCGCCACGACGGGCGCCTCGAAGTCGAAAGCGAAGTCGGCCGCGGCAGTACCTTCCGCGCTGTCCTGCCGGCACGCCGGGTCGCTTAGGCGCAGGGCCGCCGGCAGCGCGCCGCGTTACACGGCCGCACTACGGAAAGCGCTGACCGCGCCGCACCCCGACCTCGCTCACGTACAAGACTAGCGAATAGTTATCGGCGTACTCGCGCATGATCCGGTCCGCCAGGTGTTCCGCGATTGCATCGTCACATACCACGCGGAATTCGATTGAGCGCTCACCCTCCCATTCACCGGAACGTTCACCGGCCCGGCCGCCACCACGCACATCCGAGACCGTGTAACCGCCTGCACCGGCAGCCCGGGCGGCTTCGACGAGTGCACGTTCCAGTGCCGCCTCGGCGATGACCGTCAAAAGCTTGCGCGCATGCCAGCCATTGCTCACGATTCACCTCACCAGATGGATTGCGTAGGAATGGTACAGACCCAGGCCCACGAATACGTTAAAGGGAAAGGTCAGGCCGAGCACGATCGGCAGCGACAGACCGGGGTTGGCCTCCGGCACGGCCACACGCATGGCCGCTGGCGCGGCGATGTACGAGGCGCTGGCCGCCAGCACGCCCAAGAGCATGGTACCGCCGACCGACAGGCCCAGCGCCGCGCCGAGGACCGCTCCGGCCAGTCCGAAGAGCGGCGGGATGACCAGCGCGAACACCGCCAGGCGCGCACCGCTGCGCTTGAGCTGCCCGAGTTGCCGTCCCGTCACCAGGCCCAGTTCCAGCATGAAGATGCACAGGGCCCCCTTGAAAAGGTCGACAAACCAGGGTTTGAGCGGCTGCATTCCCGAGGGACCGAGCAGCGCGCCGATCAGAATGCCGCCGATCAGGAGCAGCACGCTCTTGCCCGCCAGTACTTCCCGCAGCATCGGCCCAAGCGACGCCCCTGCGCCCGCGCCGCGCGCGAGCAGGACACCGACGACGATGCCCGGCACTTCCATGACCGCAAGAAAGAGCGCCAAATAGGGCTCCCAGGGTATGGCGCGCGCTTCGAGCCAAGCGACCCCTGCCGCGAAAGTAACCACGCTCACCGAACCGTAGTGAGCGGCAATGGCCGCAGCGTCGGCACGACCCTGCCGTGCGGGACCCCGCAGCAACGCATAGGCCAGGAGCGGCAGCACGCAACCGAGCGCAATCACCGCGAGGGTCTGCGGCACCAGCGTCGCCAGCGCATGGCGCGACAGCTCCATGCCGCCCTTCAGCCCCAGGGCCAGCAGCAGGTAGACCGACAGGGCTTCGTAGATCGGCTCCGGCAGGCGCAAATCCGAGCGCAGCAGGCGCGCGACGATGCCCAGCAGGAAAAACAGGATGACGGGATCGAGGCTCACGCTTCGGTGCGAGAGAGGGCCCTAGTGCCGCACACCCTGACGACGGTCATGGCGGGCACCCCGGCATGCCGCGTCGGGCAACAGACGGGCTGCGCGCGGGCACTGATACATCACGCGGCCGGCTTCTGTCGAGCGTCCTCCGGCTCGTTGTCGAACCAGGGATACAGCGCCGGCAACACCACCACGGTCAAAAGTGTACAGGTGACAAGCCCGCCAATCACCACGATCGCCAGCGGGCGCTGCACCTCAGAGCCCGGGCCGTCGGAGAACAGGAACGGTATCAGGCCCAGAGCAGCCACGGTCGCAGTCATCATGACCGGCCGGAAACGCTGGCGGGCGCCCTCGACGATGGCGTCGGCGACACTGAGCCCCCCCTCGCGCAGGCCACGCACACAGGCGACCAGGACCACACCGTTGAGCACCGCGATTCCCCACAACGCGATGAAACCAACGGAGGCCGGCACAGAAAGGTACTCGCCGGTCAGAAGTAGTCCGAACACCCCGCCGATCGAAGCGAACGGCAGCACGGTGATGATGAGAGTCGCATAGCGCAGCGAATTGAACAGCAGGAACAGCAGGAAGAAGATCGCCGCGATCGTGATCGGGATGATGATCTGCAAATGCGCCAAGGCTCGTTCGAGATTCTGGAATGTACCGCCCCACTCCAGGTAGTAGCCCTCCGGCAGCTTGACCTGCTGCCCGACCTTTTGCTGCAGCTCGGCGGCAAAGCCCCCCAGATCGCGATCCTTGACGTTGATGCCGATGACGATGCGACGCTTGCCGAGTTCGCGCGACACCTGCGCCGGCCCGTCGACGATGCGGATTGTCGCCACGTCGTCCAGCCGGGCCTGGGCACCGCTGGGCGCGGTGAGCAGGATGTTGGAGATCGCCGTCACGTTGTTGCGAAAACTTTCCGGGAGACGCACCAGCGCGGTGAAGCGCCGTTCGCCCTCGTAGACTTCGGTGGCCTTCTTGCCGGCCACGGCGATATCGAGGATGTCATTGACGTCCGCCACGTTGAGCCCGAGCCGGGCGATCGCCTGCCGGTCGATCTCGATCTGCAGGTACTGCTGCCCCATGACCCGCTCGACGCGCAGGTCGCGCGCACCCTGGATGCCCTGCGCCACCAAGGAAATGCGGTTGGCGGTCTCGCGCAACTGCTCCAGATCGTCACCGAATACCTTGACGGCGATGTCCGAGCGGACGCCGGTGACCATCTCGTCGACGCGATCGGAGATCGGCTGCGCCATGACCAGCTGCACGCCGGGAAGCACCGCGAGCTTTTCGCGGATCGCCTCCTCGATATCGTCCTGGCCCCAGCCGTCCGGCCACTCCTTGCGCGGCTTCAGGCTCACGATCGGTGTCGACTCGTTGGCCGCCTGCGGGTCGGCCGGGCTTTCACCGCGACCGACGCCGGACACTGCCGATTTCACGCCCGGCACCTGCATGACCAGTTGCATGGCGCGGTTCTCGACCCGGATCGACTCTTCGAGCGAGATGTTCGGCGGGCGCGTAATTCCGGGCACAACCGAGCCCTCGTTCATCTCCGGAATGAAGGCAGTACCGAGGAACGGAACCCCGGCGAGCGCCAGCACGAACGCGGCCATGGTGACGCCCACGGTCTTGCGCCGGTTGCGCATGGCCCAGGCCAGCAGGCGCAGATATGGGCGCTTGATCGCGGCAATGACGCGCGTGTCATGGTCGCCATCATGGGCTGGCGGCTTGAGCAGATAGGACGCCAGCACCGGCGTCAGGGTCATCGACAACAGCAGCGAGATGGCCAGGGCGATGACGATCGTGTAGGCCAAGGGCGCGAACATCTTGCCTTCCATGCCCTGCAAGGTCATGAGCGGCAGGAACACCAGGATGATGATGCCGATTCCGAAGATCACCGGGGTGGCGACCTCGACGACTGCGCGCTGGATCACGCGCGCCTTGGATTCCTTGCTGGCGCCGGCACGCCCCAGCTGGGCGAAGGCGTTCTCGACCACCACCACCGACCCGTCGACCATGAGCCCGATCGCGATCGCCAGCCCGCCCAACGACATCAGGTTGGCCGAGAGTCCGACCTTGTTCATCGCCATGAATGTCAGGAGCGGGGTCAGCACCAGCGTGGCAACCACGATCAGCGACGAGCGCACGTCGCCCAGGAACAGGAACAGCACCACGACCACCAGCAGCACACCCTCGAGCAAGACCTTGGTGACTGTCCACAACGCGGCATCGACCAGTTCAGAGCGGTCGTAGTAAGGCACGATCTTGAGTCCATCGGGCAGCATGCCGCGGTCGTTGATCTCGGCGACCCGCTCCTTGACCTTGCCGACGATGGCCTTGGCGTTGCCGCCGGCCAGCATCATGACGATGCCGCCGACCGACTCGGTCGTGCCGTTCTTGACCAGCGCTCCCTGGCGCACATCGCTGCCGAGGACCACCTCGGCAACATCGCGGACATAGACCGGCACGCCGTTACGCTCCTTGAGGACGATGCTTTTCAGATCCTCGACGTCACGCACCAGGCCGACCCCGCGGATCAGGTACTGCTCGGCCTGCTGCGGCAGCACGCCGCCGCCGGCGTTGGCGTTGTTGCGGCCGATCGCCGTATAGACGTCGTTGACGGAGAGCTTGTGGTGTCGCAGCCGATCGGGGTTGACCAGGATCTGGTACTGCCGCACGTAGCCGCCCTGCGAGTTGATCTCGGCCACGCCGACGATCGAGCGCAGCAGCGGCCGCACCACCCAGTCCTGCACGACCCGGCGCTGGGTCAGTTCTGCCACGCTGAGCTTGCGGTCGCCGTCGTCGGGTCGCTCCAGTGTGTACTGGTACACCTCACCCAGCCCGGTGGAAACCGGCCCGAGCACCGGCTGGAAACCCGGCGGCAGGCGCGGCCCGACCTCGAGCAGGCGTTCCATGACCAGCTGCCTGGCGAAATAGACGTTGGTGGTGTCGGTAAAGACCAGCGTGATGATCGACAGGCCGGGCTTGATCAGGGAACGCATCTCGGTCAAGCCCGGCAGGCCCGTCATCGCGACTTCCAGAGGCACGGTCGCGAAGCGCTCGACCTCCTCGGGGGAACGCCCGACGGCCTCGGTGGCGATCTGCACCTGTACGTTGGTCACATCCGGAAATGCATCCACCGACAGCTTGCGCGAAGCGTCCAGCCCGAAGAAGAACAGTACGGCGGCAATCACCGCGAGCACGAGACGCTGCTTGAGGCAGGCTTGAACCAGTGAATCGATCATCGTTGCTTTCGCAGTCGTTGTTCCGGTGCCGTCAGGGCGCGGCCCGTCAGCCGGCCTTCTCGAGATTGCGCTTCTGGCGTTCGCTGTTGAGATGGAAGGCGCCGTCAACCACAACACCCTGGTTGGCCGGCAAGGGTTCGAGCAAAGGCCGCACCCCGCCGCGCTCGGCGCCGAGCTTGGCGCGTGTCAGCCTGGCGACTCCGGGCGCCGTAATGACGAATACGTGGTCGGCGTTCTCCTCGCGCACCACAGCCGCGGCCGGGACGACCGGAACCCTGGCCGAGGGCCCCTGCACCAGCATGGTCACCAGCATGGCCGGCTTGAGAACTCGATCACGGTTCTCCAGCACCACGCCAACCCTTACCGTGCGAGTCTCGGGGTTGACCACATCGGCCACGAACACGATCTCCCCGCTGCGCTTGGCGTCGCCGATGGCCGGCACCTCGATCTCCACGCGCTGCCCGCGCTTGACTGCCTGGGCCTGCTGTTCCGGTACCTCGGCGACCGCCCACAGCGAACTTAAGTCCGAGACCACGAACAACGAGTCCGAGGGCTGCACGACCTGGCCGGCGGCGATCTTGAGTTCGATGATGGTGCCGGCCTGCGTGGACGTGATCGGGGCGGAAAGAATCAGGCTACCGCCCCCCTCAAGCTGCTCGATAGCAGCCGGCGCCAGGCCGAGAATGCGCAGCTGGTCGGCGGCAGCGCGTTTCTCGGCGCGAACGACTGACAGTTCATTCTGACGACGTTGCAGTTCCGCGGTGCCGATCACGTCGGCGGCCAGCAGAAGCTGCGCGCGCTCGGTGCCGCGTTCGGCGAGTTGTTCGGCCGAATGCGCCTTCAGGAAAGCGAGCTGCGCTGCAGTGGTGTCCTGGCTCTTCAGGTCCGCCAGCCTTTCCCCCTGCCGAACCTCCTTGCCCAGGACCACCCGTATATCTACGATGCGCCCTGTCACTGGGGCGCCGATGCGCGCGGTGCGGGTGGCGTTCACCTCGAGGCGGCCGGCGATGCGCAGCGTCTCGCTGACGTCCATCTCGACCAGCGGAGCGAGCTTCAACATTGCCTGCAGCTCCTTCCCGAGAGAGATCGCGTTGGGGTCGTGGGCGGCCTTGGGAGTCGATGTTGGCGCGCCAGACTTGCCTTTCTGATCAGATACGCCCTTGTCGCCGCAGGCAGCGAGCGCCAAAGCAAGCGCGAGCAACACTGCGTTACGCGCCACCAGCCTTGCTCCATGGACCTCATACCCCAGGTGGGTGCCCACCGGCACGTGCAACTCGGAGATCGTGCGATTCATCTCATTCCCCCTTGATGTCGCGAGCGGCCAGGCGCTCGAGTTCGGTCTTGGCGGCGTACAGGTCGAAGCGCGCCTGGATCAGTTCGGCACGCACCAGGCGAAACTGGCGCCGCGCGTCCAAGTACTCGAGGATGCCGCGCTCGCCGAAGCGGAACGCCGCCTCGGCAATGTCCACCACCTGCCGTGCCTGGCGGATGATGCCTCCCTCGAGTGCCTGCACCGCGGCCAGCGCCGCCTGGTAGCGCCGCCATATCGCCTCGAAATCCTGCGCCAGCGCAAAGCGCTTGAGTTCCGCCTCGCTGCGATTGCGGATCACATTGGCGCGCGCTTCGTCAATCGGGCCGCGGCGCCGGTCCCACAAGGGCAGGTTCACCGCCACGCCAGCGCGCGTGGAGCGCACGTCAGGCTCGGTGTCCTGCACCAGGCGCAACGCGAGCGAAGGCAGTACCGACTGGCGTTCGACGTCGACTGCCCTTTCGGCACGCACCGTTTCGGCCAGCGCGCGGCGCAGTTCCGGATTGGATGACAGGACCGCGTCACGCAGCGATGCGTAGTCGGCTTGCGGCGTGCTGCGATAGAAGTCACCGGCCAGCGTGAAGTTGTCGGCCAGGCGCGGGCTCACCAGTTGCTTCAACAATGCGCGCGCCTCGGCTACCCCGGCGATGGCCAGTTCGAGGTTCTTGGACGCGATCGCGACTTCGTTGTCGGCGCGAATCAGGTCGAAGCGCGCCCCCTCGCCCGTGCGGGTGCGCACCGCGATGCGTTCGCGGATCTGCTCGGTGAGCGCCAGTTCCTCGCGCGCAACATCGCGCTCTTCCTCGCGCCGCAGGCTCTCGAAAAAGCGCTCCTTGATGAGTGCCACGAGATTGTTCTCGACCACCGAGACGTTGATCTCGGCGCTTTGCACTGCGGCGCCGGCGACCGCGCTGCGCGCGTCGCGCAGGCGCGGGTTCTCGATGCGCTGCGAGATCGCAAACGAACTGCCGCTGCCAGACGTCCCGCCAGCGACGCGCGGACGGAAGCTGCCGGCGAGGAGTTCGAGTTCAGGATTGGGATACGCACGCGCGGAGACGACCCCGGCCCGCGACGCCAGCGCCTGTGCCTGCGCCGCCTGCAACAGGTAACTCTCGCGCCGCGCCAGCGCAATCAGTTCGTCGATCGAGAACGGACCGGTAAGGAGCGCCTCGCCGTGCCGCTGCGGCATTGCCAAGGCGGGTTGTGCCCACGCCGCGCCCGACCAGAGCAGCATCGCCGCAAGCGCCAACCCTCCTGTCGCAAGTTGAAGTCTTACCAAGTCCTGCGATGTTGCCCGCACCAAATCCATCCTCTCTTGTCGTCGACTATCGGGTGGAACTCGCGTTCGCCCGGAACCCTGACAGCTGACACTGCCCATCAGGCGAAGTTTCCATTCGCGAAAAGGTGTTTACCCGCATTGCTTGATTGGCTTGCAAACCAATCAGAGCGCGCATGCGTCGCATGCGATGCGAAGCCTTGACCACACGACTGAATGCAAGGGTCGTGCCCCAAGGCCACGCTGCAGCAGGTCCACGCTAGGACGACACCGCACTTTCGCGCGGCTTGGCACGGCGGTTCATGGCGTACCCGGCATACAGCACTCCGCCGATGATCAGGACGTAGAACAACAACGAATACGCCATATAGGGCGCAAGCGGTTCCTTGAGAAAAGGTTCGGCGAGCATCATCTTGACTGCGGTCCATGCCAGTACTGCCGCGCCCAGGTACATGATGATCGGGAATCGCTCGACCCACTTGAGGATGAGCGTGGAGCCCCAGACGACGATCGGAATGCTGATCAAGAGCCCGAGCACGACCAGGAGAAAGCTGCCGTGCGCAGCTCCGGCAACAGCCAGCACGTTGTCCAGCCCCATGACCGCGTCGGCGATCACGATGGTCTTCATCGCACCCCAGAAACTGGTCGCGCCACCGTGCTCGTTGCCGTCATCGTCAGACGCCGGCACCAGCAACTTGAAGGCGATCCACACCAGGAGCGCACCGCCGATCAAAAGCAATCCGGGAACCTGCAGCAGCCACACCACCACGACCGTCATGGCCGAGCGCACCGCGATGGCGCCTGCCGTGCCCCAGAGGATTGCCTTTTTCTGCAAGTGCTTGGGCAGGTTGCGCGCCGCCAAAGCGATGACGATCGCGTTGTCTCCCGCCAAGACCAGATCGATCAGGATGATCGCGCCGAGCGCCACGAACCATTGCGACGAAAACAATTCCATGCCGATTCCCCCGCGCCCAAAATGCTCAATTGAGACCCGCGAACGGGCACGCAACACTCGGGGCGAGCGCCCACCCTGGTGTCGACCTGCCGGTCGCCAAGGTCTCGCTCACAGGGGCGGGCACGCGGCCCGCTTGACACCTGCTGGCTGACCCGGAGTCGCAACCAATGCCGCGACTCGTAATGACGGATCAACCACCCGGCGGGAGGCCCCGCCGCGAAAGCTACTCCCCTTGACGTTCCCCGGTTTCGAATACTGCACCGAAGCCGATGGAAACGTGGAAGTGAGCTTGCGATTCTATCGGTGTGTCGCTGCGACATCAACATCGAAATGCGAATTTCGCACCCGGGTTTTCCCGGGCGTCGACTCTATCCAACACTGCACGGTGCTCTCTGATCACAGCGCAAACATCGGCGATCGCCATGCGTGCCGGGGGTTGGCGAAGCCCGCCCTTGCGCAGACTCGATTCAGCCTGGTGTGGGCGCAATGTTCGACTGGCGCACCGCGTAGATCGCGATGATGGAAATCGCCCACAGGAAGGCGATGCAATAGATCATCGCAGCCCCGCGCCCCTGGTCGAGAAGCCAGCCAAAGAGCAGCGGCACGAGCGCCGATCCGGCATCCAGGCCCGAATAGACGAAGCCGTAGACCTTGCCGGTGTTGCCCTTTGAGGTTGCGCTACGCACGATCATGTCGCGCGACGGTCCGGTAAGCCCCGAGAGCACCCCTGCGGCGGTGATCGCAATCATGATGCCGGTCGGCCCGAGATGACCGCTGGCGATCGCAACCACGCACGCGGCGGCCGACGCGATGCCTAACGCGGCGACGTGATCGTGTCGCACCGCGCGGGCGGCCAGCATGCCCCCGGCCAGCATGCCGACGCCGCCGCCAACGAGGAAACAGGTCAGTGTCACGGCCGCGAGGTGCACCGGCAGACCGAAGGTCACAGTCAGGGCCGGCATGCCGAAAGTCTGCAATCCGATCAATCCCGCTGCCCAGACCAAGAAAAAGGCAAAGCACATCAGGATCGGCAGCGAAGTCAGCGCCGCGGCACCTCCTGCCGCCTTGCGCGTGGTCGCCGGTACTTCGCGCGGCTCGAACAGTGCCCTGCGCGACCAGGCCACAGCCAGGATCAGCAAGCCCAGGACGCCGGCGGCGATGAGTGCGCCGCGCCAGCCACCAAACCAGCTTTGCAAGGCGACCATGGTCGCCGGGCACACCGCCCAACCAATGTTGCCCGACACACCATGGATGCCATAGGCCGGGCCCAGGCGACGCGGATCGAGAGTCGAATTGAGGACACCGAAGTCAGCCGGATGGAACACGCTGTTGCCGACAGCAGCGATCAGGGCACAGGCGATCATCCAGCCAAAATTCGGGGCAAAGCCCATCAGACCGATGCCAAGGGCAAACATGGCCATGCCAAAGAGGAGTACCCGCGCGGCGCCAAAGCGATCGACCGCGAAGCCTGCCGGGGTCTGGCACAGGCCGGAGACGGTATAGAAGAGCGCGGTCAACAAACCGAGCTCGGAGAAACTCACGCCCCACTCCGCGCGCACCGACAGGAACACCGCTGGCAGCGCCAGCTGGTAGAAATGCGACGCGCCATGCATCAGCCCGACCAGGCTGATGACCCAAGTGTCGCGTGTCGAATTGAGTGTGGCGGACGGTGTCACGAGTTTCCCCATTGTAGGCCGAGCGCCAGCGCGGCAAAGCGCGTCCCCGGCCAGGCACCCAAGCTCAAAAAGTGCCCAGCCCGGAGAGTCCGTCCCAGAGAAGCTTGATTCCGGTGAGAACCAGAAACGCCTGGCCAATCAGATAGAACTGCGCGTCATTGATGCGCCGCTGCAGACGCATGCCCAGCCACACGCCCACGGGCGCCAGCGGCAAGAGTGTCAGCGCACTACCCATGTTGACCAAACTCAGTTGCCCAAGCATCGCGTAGCCGGGCAGTTTCATGAAGTTCATGGCTGCGAAGAGCACCGCGACGGTCGCCGTGACGGTGAGTCGATCCAGACGCAGCGGAATGAGATAGACCATCACCGGAGGACTGCCGGTGTGCGCGACAAAACTGGTCACGCCCCCCACCGCGGTCCACAGGCTGCCGCGCAGACCGCTTACCTCGGCCGGACGCGCAGCCGCGCTCGGCATCACCAGGCGCGAGAGCGGAAAGCCGATCGCGATCAAGCCGACGAAGACGCGCACCCAGTTGTCGTCCAGTGTCTGCGCAGTCGCCCAGCCCAGGAGGGTGCCTAGCGCGGCACCCGGCAGCATCGAAGCGAGCACGCGGCGGTCGAAACTGCGCCAGAACCGGCTCAGGCCGAAGAGGTCCATGGCGATCAGGATCGGCAGCATGATCGCCGCGGCCTGCACCGGCGAGATCGCCAGTGCCAGCAAAGGCACCGACACGCCGGAAAGAGTCCCGGCAAAACCACCCTTGGCGATACCCTGCAGCAGCACCGCCGGTATCGCCACCGCGTAGAACCACGGATCGCTGATGATCATGCGTGTAGCTGCTTGATCATGCGTACGTGAGCGATGCCGTCCTCGATGAATTCGTCACCGCTTGCGACGAAGCCGCGACGCAGGTAGAAGCCCGCGGCCTGGGTCTGTGCGTGCAGCACGGCTTGCGCGCTACCCTGGGCAACGGCCAGGTCGACCAAGCGCGCCAGAACCGCATCGCCCAGCCCGAGCCCGCGCAGGTGCGCGAGCACGGCGAGCCGGCCGATGCGCGCCACGCGCGGTTCCGTGTCGTCGAACAATCGCCCGGTGGCGCAAGGCCCAGCATCGATGTCGCTGATCAGCACGTGGATCGAGCGTGCGTCGATCAGGTCCCATTCCAGAGACGGTGCGATGCCCTGCTCGACAACAAAGACTGCCTGCCGCACCACGCGTGCGCCGGCTTCCAGTTGCAGCCAATCGCCCTCTGCCAGGCGAAAACCGGCAGGAAGCGCGCTCGGAGTCATGCGGAAATTATAATTCGCCGCCTCATGCTCGATCGCTGGACCACCGCATCCGACGCAAGCACACAGCCGCTCGAAGACTGCGTGCACGCCGCGCGTTGCGTGGGCGCCGAGGCCGAGTTGGCGATCGCCGGCGGCGGAAACACTTCCGTCAAGATTGAAGGCGACGACGGAACCGTGCTTTGGGTCAAGGGCAGTGGCGCCGACCTGGGCGGCGTGCGTCCTGCCGACTATGCGCCGCTTGGCCTCAGGGCGCTGCAGCGCTTGCTGCTCGAGCCCTCGCTTGACAACGCGCGCATGCGCGACGGGCTGCGCGCCGCCGTGCTCGCGCCGGATGCACCGCGCCCGTCGATCGAAACCCTGATGCACGCGGCCCTGCCCTGGCCTCACGT
>JBJXGS010000213.1:0-4090 GCA_046160545.1 Burkholderiales bacterium | reverse complement strand
GCGCCCCTGTATGGAGATAGCGTTACTGGTCGTCCTGATCCTTGTAAACGGCGCGTTCGCCATGTCAGAGATCGCGCTGGTCGCCGCCCGCAAGACGCGGCTGCAAAAACTGATCGACGAGGGCGACACACGGGCCGCGGCAGCCGCGGCCCTGGGTGCCGACCCGACCCGCTTCCTGTCGACCATCCAGATCGGCATCACCTCCATCGGCGTACTTAACGGCATCGTCGGTGAGGCAGCCATGGCCGCGCCGCTAGCGCACTGGCTGACCGGGCTGGGCCTGCCCCAACCCTGGTCCGGCTGGGGCGCGACTGCGCTGGTCGTCGTGGTGATCACCTACGTTTCGATCGTCCTGGGCGAACTTGTGCCCAAGCGCATCGGCCAGAACAATCCTGAGGCCATCGCGCGCCTGGTGGCGGGACCGGTCGGCGTGCTCGCACGCCTGACGCGTCCCTTCGTGCTGCTGCTGTCCGCCTCGACCCACGCGGTACTGCGCGCATTCGGTATACGCGAACGCAACAACGACGTGACTGAAGAAGAGATTCACGCCCTCCTCGACGAAGGGGCAAGCGCCGGCGCCATCGAGGCGCACGAGCACACGATGGTGCGCAACGTGTTCCGGCTCGACGATCGGCAGATCGGCTCCTTGATGGTGCCGCGCGGCGACGTCGTGTACCTGGATGCCGATGCGCCCTTCGCGACCAACCTGGCGACCATCGAATCCACCGACCACGCGCGCTTTCCGGTCATGCGCGGCAGCCCGGAGAACATCCTGGGCGTCGTCAACGCGAGGAGGCTCCTGGCGCGCGCGGTCACCGGCGGCACGCCCGACCTGACCGCACAACTCGATCCGCCGCTGTACGTGCCCGAGACCTTGACGGGCATGGAATTGCTGGACAACTTCCGCGCCTCCGGCGGACAGGTCGCCTTCGTCATCGACGAGTACGGAGCGATGCAGGGAATGGTCACCCTGCAAGACCTGATCGAGGCCATCACCGGCGAATTCAACCCGCGCGACCCGGCCACCTCGTGGGCAGTGCAGCGCGAAGATGGTTCGTGGCTGCTCGACGGCCTGATTCCCCTGCAGGAACTGAAGGACCGGCTCGGTTTGGCAAGCACGCCGGAGGAAGACCGCGGCCGCTATCACACCTTAAGCGGCATGGCCATGTTCCTGACTGGCAGGCTGCCCAAGATCGGCGACGCGGTTGAGTGGGAGGAGTGGCGCTTCGAGATCGTCGACATGGACGGCAAGAAGATCGACCGCGTACTGGCCACGCGCACGGTCGGCGCGGCCGTCACGGTCGAAGATAGCCAGCCGGCCTGACACATTCCCGGGCAAGGTGCGGGGAGTTTCTCCGCCTGGTGGTGCCTGCGTGGACAGGCTGCGGCACGGGCGGCCGGATGAGCTCTTTGATCCTGGGCGATACTCGGCGTCCCGCAGTCATCCAACCCGCGCAAGGAGACGTCATGGCCAAAGCCTACCTGGTGAGCACCTACCGTTCGATCAACAACCCGGACAAGATGGCGGCCTACGCCAAGCTCGCCGGCCCGGCCCTCATCGGTGCAGGTGGCCGGTTTCTCGCGCGCGGTCCGGCGGCGATTGCCTGGGAGGCAGGCATCCTGCAGCGCGTGGTGATCGTCGAATTCGAAAGCGTGGAAGCAGTGCGCGCGGCGCACGATTCGCCGGCCTATCAGGAAGCCCTTGCGGCGCTGGGGGACGGTGCGGTGCGCGACATGCGGGTCGTCGAAGGCCTCGCATAGCGGAAAGTTCCCCCAAGCATTGCCGCTCAGGTTGCGCGGGCGGCACTGTGCGAACCTGCGCCCCTTCAAGCCAGCGGCTTCAGCCCTTCAAGCAGTGTAGGCAGCAGTTCCGAGACCGTCGGATGGATGTGCACTGCGCGCTGCATGGCGGTGTAGGGCGCATCGGCCGCCATCAGATCGATGATGGTGTGGATCGCTTCATCGGCCTCGATGCCCAGGAGCGCGGCGCCGAGAAAGCGCCGGCTTTCGGCGTCGACCAGCACCTTCATGAAGCCGGCGGTTTCGCCGCGCTCGCGGGCGCGGCCGACGCGCGCCATCGCCATCTTCGCGCGCAGGATCTTGCGGCCGGTCTTGGCAGCCAATTCGCGCGCCTCGCGCTCGGTGATGCCCACGCGCCCTAGCGGTGGATCGATGAAAAGCGCGTAGACCGGCACGCGCCCGGCGACGCGCCGCGCGCCACCATCGAGCAGGTTTGCGGCGACGATCTCGTAGTCGTTCCAGGAAGTGTGGGTGAAGGCGCCGCGGCCATTGCAGTCGCCCAGCGCCCAGATGCCCGGGACAGAGGTCGAGAGCGAGTCGTCGACGGTGATGTAGCCGCGCGCATCGACGGACACGCCGGCACGATCCAGCCCGAGATCGTTGGTGTTGGGCACGCGCCCGACGGCGACAAGCAGGTCGGAACCTTCGATCTCCTCGGGCGCATCGCCACAGCGCACACCGATGGCGACACCGGTGGCGGTTTTCCGAACAGCCATACACTCCGCGCCGAGGCGAAAGTCGATTCCCTCAGCCTCGAGGAGCGCGCGAATCGCATCCGAAACGTCCTCGTCCTCGCGCGCGACCAGGCGCGGCCCGCGTTCGACAACCGTCACGCGCGCGCCGAAGCGCCGCATGATCTGCGCGAACTCCAGGCCAATGTAGCTGCCGCCAATCACCAGCAGGTGCTCGGGAACTCGCCCGAGGGCCAGCATGCGCGTGCTGTCCAGATAGGGCACGTCCGCCAGGCCGGCGATGTCGGGTTCGCTCGCGCGCCCGCCGACGTTGATGAAGATCTCGGGCGCTTCAAGCAGGGCGTCGCCGACCCGCACGGCGTGCGGCCCCTCGAAGCTCGCGTGCCCCTGGATCACTGTCAGCCCCGGGGTGCCGCACAGCCACTGCTCGACGCCAGACGTCGAAGCACGCACGACCTCTTCCTTGCGCGCGAGAACCCGCGCCATGTCGATGCGAAAACCGCCGTCGATCATGACCCCGTGCAGGGCGCCGGTACGGGCGACATGCGCCGCCCGCGCGCTTGCAACCAGGGTCTTGGTCGGCACGCAACCGACATTCACGCAGGTGCCGCCAAAGCGCTTGCGCTCGACGATGGCGACCTTGCGGCCGGCCTTGGCCAGGCGTACTGCGAGCGCGGGGCCGGCCTGGCCGGTGCCGATGACGAGGGCGTCGTATTGACTGGACATGCTGGTCGGCTCTGGTCGCGCAGTGCAGCGCGGGAACAGCAGTGTGACACCAAAACCGGGCAGGCCCGTGCCCGCTACTCGACTCCCGCAGCGGCGTCCAACGCGACGATGACCACGGTCGTAGCCAGCATCAGCCAGGGCGACACCAGCCACGCCGCCGTGGCGATCGCCGCGTAGAACGCTCGCCAGCCACTGCGGTACAGCCGCGCCGCCCGCGTGAGTTCGCTTATCGCCGAGGTCTCCGCCTGCGCGTGCAAATCGCTCTCGCCGTGCACCAGCCCCAGCGTATAGCCGCTGCGGTGATACAGGCGCACGGCCTTGGAGAACAGCACGACGCAGGCGGCGAGCAGCGCGATCGGCAAGGCCACCTTCAGTTGCGCCCCGTCAAGCCAGCTGCCGGCGCGCACCGGTTGCAGGCCGGCGTGGCCGATGGTCAGCGCCCCCATCAGCGCGAGGATCGCCGAGGTCGTCATGAGCGAGGCCGCCATCATCGAGTTGCGCACCGTCTGCACCGCCATGATCTCCATGCCGGCACTCGACAGTACACGCCGCACCCATGCGCCACGAAACGCGATCGCCTGCGCCGATTCGGTGCCGCGGACCGCCGACCAAGTAAAGCGCGCCGCGAGAATCGCCAGGCCTGGAGCTACCGGAGCCCAGTCTCCCATGACCTCAGCGTCCATTAGCCGCAAGGCGGCCGACCAGCCACATCCCGAGCGCCATGGCCGCGACGAACATGCCGGCGTCGAGACTTGCCGAGCCCAGGCCGACCAGGGCAGGCCCGGGGCAGTAGCCGGCGAGCGCCCACCCGGCGCCGAAGAGGGCCGAGCCACCGACAAGCCGAGCGTCGATGTCGCGCCGCTCGGGCCAGT
>JBJXGS010000212.1:0-8617 GCA_046160545.1 Burkholderiales bacterium | reverse complement strand
TCTCTCCGGCGCCAGCACGGCGCAACAGTCCCTGCCATCGCCTGTAACCAACGCGCCGTCGGCGCAATCGCTGCGCCACGATTCGGCATTGACCGGCTATCGCAACTACAAGGACGAAAAGCTCGCCGTCTGGCGGGACGTCAACGACACCGCCGGCGTGCTGGGCGGCCATAACGCCCATCTGCGTGCGGTCGCAGCGACGGTGAATCTGGTCGGCACGGTCATGGAGATCGATGGGGCGCTTTCGCGGGTGCGCATCGACGGCGACGCGGTGCGCGAATTGGGATGGCCGGCCGGCATCGCGTTCTGGTCGCTCAAGTTGCCTGAACTGGCGACTCAGGTGCGCCCGGGTCAGCGGGTGGCTGTCACGCTGGAACTGGAAGGTGATGCCTATCGCGTCACCGCCTTCAACCACAACGCGCCGCCGCGCCCCAAGCCGGCAGCGGCGGCCGATCCGCACGCCGGACACGGCGCGGGAGGCCGCAAATGAGCCGCCACGACAAATCCGGCCGGTCGCGGCGCCTGCTTGGCTTCGCGCTCGCGCTCACGCTCGCCGGCTGCACCACTTTCTCGGAAGAGCGCGGCTTCGACCTGACCCGCCGCACCGCCGCCGAACGCGTCGGCGGCGAGGCCGTATGGATACGCAGCGAACAGGAAGCCGGCGAAATCCGCGCCAAGGTGGCAGCACTCCTGGCCAAGCCGCTTTCGGCCGACGACGCGGTGCAGGTGGCGCTCTACAACAACGCCGGACTGCAGGCCGCCTATTCGGATTTGGGTATTTCCGAATCGGACCTGGTGGCCGCCGGCCGCCTGGAGAACCCACGCTTTTCCTTCATGCGTCTGATCAACTCCCACCAGGAAGTGAAGATCGAGAGCGTGCTCGCCTTCGGTGTGATGTCGTTGATCACCCTGCCCGGACGCATCGAGGCGGCAGGTCGGCGCTTCGAGGCGGTGCAGCGCAGTGTGGCTGCGGAAATGCTGCGCGTGGCCGGCGATGCGCGTCGCGCGTGGATCACCGCCGTGGCGGCGCAGCAGACCGCCGCCTACATGGAGCAGGTCAAGGACTCGGCTGACGCCGGTGCAGAGCTGGCACGGCGCATGGCGCGCGCCGGCAACTTCTCTCGCCTGGCACAGATGCGCGAGCACGCCTTCTACGCCGATGCCACCGCGCAAGTGGCGCGCGCCCGGCACGCTGCCATAGCGGCGCGCGAGCAACTGGCGCGCCTCTTGGGCGTGCCCGACGCCGCACTATTGCGCCTGCCGGAGCGCTTGCCGGACCTGCCCGGCACGCCGCGCGGCGAGGGCGACATCGCCAGCGAAGCGCTGCGCGAGCGACTCGACGTGACAGCCGCGCGCCTGGAGTCCGAGTCGCTGGCGGCAGCGCTGGGCTTGACGCGCATCACGCGCTTTACCAACGTGCTGGAGATCGGCCGCGCGCGGGTCGATGAAGGCACCGAGCCGCGAAAGCGCGGCTGGGAGGTGGGCTTCGAGATCCCGCTGTTCGACTGGGGCGGGGCGCGTGTTGCCGGCGCCGAGGCACGCTATCTGCAGTCGATCGCGCGCATTCGCGACACCGCTGTGACCGCGCAAAGCGAAGTGCGCGAGGCCTACGCCGCGTATCGCACCCAGCATGACCTGGCGCGCCATTACCGCGAAGAAATCGTGCCTTTGCGCAAGAAGATCTCCGACGAGATGCTGTGGCGCTACAACGGCATGCTGAAGTCGGTCTTCGAGCTGCTGGCCGACGCGCGCGAGCAGGTAATGGCGGTCAATAGCGCCATCGAAGCGCAGCGCGACTTCTGGCTGGCCGAGGCCGACCTGCGCACCGCGCTTGTCGGCAAGCCGACCACGCTGGGCCTGGCGGCCCCGCTCATGCCCAAAGCTGCTGCCGGCGGCGGGGGGCACTGAAATGAACCGGAACAAGGACCACGCAATGCAATCCGCTCCCGCCGCACGGCGGCGTTTCCTCACCCGCGGTGCCGGACTGGGCGCGACCCTCCTGGGCGCTGCCGCCGTCTCGCGTGTCGCACAGGCCACCGTGCCGGAGGCACCGCAGGCTGCGGGCGCCGCGACCGTCATCAGCAAGCCGCCGGCCAGCGGGCGCCCCTACAACCCGGTGGTCACGCTCAACGGCTGGACCCTGCCGCCGCGCATTAACCAGGGCTGGAAGGAGTTCCACCTGGTTGCCGAGCCGGTGGTGCGCGAGATCGCGCCGGGCATGAAGGCTCACCTGTGGGGCTACAACGGCCAGAGCCCGGGGCCGACCATCGAGGTCGTCGAGGGCGACCAGGTGCGGTTGTTCGTCACCAACCGGCTCCCCGAGCACACCACCATCCACTGGCACGGCCAGCGCCTACCCAACGGCATGGACGGCGTGGGAGGGCTGAACCAGCCGCAGATCAAGCCGGGCGAAACCTACGTGTATGAATTCGTCGCGCGCCGCGCCGGTACCTTCATGTACCACCCGCATGCAGACGAGATGACGCAGATGGCCATGGGCATGATGGGCTTCTGGGTCACCCATCCCAAGGATCCCAAGTTCATGCCGGTGGATCGCGACTTCTGCTTCCTGCTCAACGCCTACGACATCGACCCGGGGTCAGCCACACCCAAAATCAACACCATGCTCGACTTCAACCTGTGGACCTGGAATTCGCGCGCTTTTCCCGGCATCGACAATCTGGTGTGCCGCACGGGCGATCGGGTGCGTGTGCGCATCGGCAACCTGACCATGACCAATCATCCGATCCACATCCACGGGCACGAGTTCGTGGTCACCGGCACCGACGGCGGCTTCACTCCGCCCACGGCGCGCTGGCCGGAGGTGACCACCGATGTCGCGGTCGGACAGATGCGCGCCATCGAGTTCGAAGCCACCGAGCCCGGCGACTGGGCCATGCACTGCCACAAGAGCCACCACGCCATGAACCCGATGGGCCACGATGTGCCGACCATGATCGGCGTGGATCATCGCGGGCTGGTGCAGCGCATCCAGAATCTCGTGCCCGAGTACATGGTCATGGGTGAGCGCGGCATGGCCGACATGGGCGAAATGGAAATGCAGTTGCCGAACAACACCCTGCCGATGATGACCGGTCATGGTCAGTTCGGCCCCATCGAGATGGGCGGCATGTTCACCTGCCTCAAGGTGCGCGACAACCAGGCGCGCGGCGACTACAAGGATCCCGGGCCGTACAAGTACCCCGAACGCACGGTCGCCTACAAGTGGCAGGGGGAGTCATTGAATCCGGTGCGCGCGCCGACCTCGCGCGCCACCGAGATCGACCCGGCGACGGGGCGCGCGACCGGGGCCGGCGGCTCGCCTGCCAGCCCACGGCGCGCGGCGGGCTCGCCCGCGGGCGAGATCGAGGTCAAGGTTCGCAAACCAAGCCACGGCCATTCCGGCCACCACTAGAGAAGGAGAACGTCATGCAACATCGCTTTGGTCTGACCGCCGTGGCCGCGCTCGTCGCAGCGCTGGCCTTTCCTGTCGCCGCACAGACCCCGCTGGCCGACGCCGAAGTGCGCAAGATCGACAAGGAGCGAGGCCGCATCACGCTCAAGCACGGCGAGATCAAGAACCTCGACATGCCGCCGATGACAATGGTGTTCCGGGTCAAGGATCCGGCGTTCCTGGATCAGGTCAAGGAGGGTGATCGCATCGGGTTCACTGCAGAGAAGATCGGCGGGCAGTACACCGTCACCGGGATCGAGGCTCGCAAATGATCCCAGTCGGGGCTGCGAGTACGGCGGTGCTGCGCCGATCGATGCTCGCAGCCTAGAATCGCGCGATGCGGTCCGCGCGAAGCACGCCGTGCTACGTCATCGTCGCTGCTGTGGTTGCGGCGGCAGGGTGCTTTGCCGTGCCATGCGCGGCGCACCCGGTCACCTATCCCGGCAACCTCATGACCATGATCGAGGCCGACCGCAACTGGGTCGATGCCAACGCCTGGTACACGTTTGCACCCTCGCACGCCGGCGGAGCTGGCTACAACGCCTTCAAGAGCGATGCCATTGGGCGCGACCGCCGCATCCCGAACCTGCACTACAACTATCGCGTCGCGCGCTGGAACCTGCCCGACGCGCAGGCCAACATCTACGTGCAGCAGGGGCTGGGCTGGGCCTCGGGCAGCGAATTTTCCGGTCGCAAGCTGACCTGGATTCCCGGCGTTCAAGCCGACTATGAGACGCAACGCGTCTTCGTCAAGGGCGCTGTGCACGGCTACCGCTCCAGCGTCTTCACCCACGTGTTCCAGAATTTCCAGGCCGGCGGCGCCTTCGTCGTCGGCGACTACGAGGAAAAGTCGCACTGGGCCATCCTCGACTGGCGGCGCATGACCAACATGTCGGCCAAGGCGGAACTGACGCCGACTTGGCGCATGATCAGCAAGGACGTATTCTTCGAGCTTGGGCTGGTCAATGGCCGTGCGCGCAACCCGCGCCTGACCTTGATGCTCAATTTCTGAAAGGGCGACGCATGCACCGACTGACGACGGCTTTTCTTACCCTGGTCTTGCTTTGCCTGGCCCACAACGTCCATGCCGCGACCAAGTCCGTGCGCGCGGAAGTCAACGGCATGGTTTGCGCATTCTGCTCCTCCGCGGTCGAAAAGAAGCTCAAGGCCATGCCGGAGACGCGCGCGGTCTACGTCAATCTCGCCCGGAGGGTCGTGGCCGTCGAAGTCAAGGACGGTGCCAAAGTGAGTCTCGAGGCGGTCAAGGCGCGCATCGTCGAGGCCGGCTACGACGTGCGCAGCATCACCGAGTCCGAGCAGACCATCGACGAGATCCGCGCGAGCCTCAAGTGATCGCCTCGCCGACCAGTCTCTCCTGGCTTTCGGTGTTTGCGAGCGCGTCCACCCTTGTGTGCTGCGCGCTCCCGGCGGCCCTGGTCGCGCTGGGTGCGGGCGCGGCATTTGCCTCGCTTCTGGGTGCCATTCCTCAACTGCTGTGGCTGTCGGAGCACAAGGAGGCTTTGTTCGCAGTCGCAGCGGTCCTGCTGGGCGCGAGCGGGATTACGCACTGGCGCGCCCGCGCCGCTGCCTGTCCGCCGGACGCTGCCTTGGCTGAGGCCTGCGCGACGACCCGCAGCGGCGCCCTGGTCCTGTGGTGTGTGTCGATCGCCTTGTACGGTCTTGGTTTCGCCTTCGCATTTGTGGCGCCACTGCTGCTCTGAGGCGCGCTGATCGGGCTGCGTGACTGTATCGCAGCGGCTGGCGGGCGTTCTTCGAGGCCATCGCGACGGCCGCCTGGCTGGCGTCGGGCTGGGTGATGCTGGCGACGGCGCTTGTCAGCGTCGCTGTGGATGCCGCCGCAGGAGTCGAGTAACCGACACGGTGCTCCCCGTTTGCTGTCAAACTGCGCATTGCACGCTGCAGCCATGGATCAAGGCAGACCACCATGTCGAAGCACTACGACGCCCTCGTCATCGGCACCGGCCAGGCTGGCCCCGCGCTCGCCGTGCGCCTGGCCAAGGCCGGGCGCAAGGTCGCCATCATCGAGCGCAAGCGCTTCGGCGGCACCTGCGTGAATGTCGGCTGCGTGCCGACCAAGACCCTGGTGGCGAGCGCGCGGGCGGCGCACGTTGCGCGCACCGGGGCCATGCACGGGGTCATGATCGACGCCGGCTTCCGGATCGACATGGCGAGGGTCCTCGCGCGCAAAGACCAGGTGGTGCACGCCTCGACGACGGGCGTCGAACAGTGGCTGCGCAGCACGCCCGGGCTGGAGGTGATCCAGGGGCACGCGCGCTTCGAGGGCGCGCACTCGGTGCGGGTCGGCGACGCCCTGCTTGAGGCGCCCGAGATATTCATCAATGTCGGCGGTCGGGCGAGTGAGCCGGCCATCGACGGTCTCGCCGGTGTTCCTTACTTCGACAGCACGCGCATGCTTGCGCTCGACCGCGTGCCCGAGCACCTGCTGGTAATCGGCGGCAGCTACATCGGCTTGGAGTTCGCGCAGATCATGCGGCGCTTTGGCGCGCGCGTCACGGTCATCGAGCGCGGGCCGCGCCTGGTGGCGCGCGAGGACGAGGACGTGTCGGACGCGATCCATGCGCTCCTTGAGGCCGAGGGCATCGCCTTTCGCCTCGGCGCCGAGTGCCTGGCCGTCAGGAAGACCGGCGCCGGCGTCGCCGTCGGCGTGCGCTGTGGCGAGGCGCCCGAGGAGATCGAAGGCTCCGACCTGCTGGTCGCCGTCGGGCGCGTGCCCAACACCGCCGACCTCGGGCTGGATCGTGCGGGCGTGGCCGTCGATGCGCGTGGCTATATCGCGGTCGACGACTCGCTTGCGACCTCGGTTCCGGGCATCTGGGCGCTGGGCGACTGCAACGGCCGTGGCGCCTTCACTCACACCTCCTGGAACGATTACGAGATCGTCGCCGCCAACCTGCTCGATGGCGGCGCGCGCCTGGTGTCAGAGCGCGTGCCGGTCTACGCGCTCTTCATTGACCCGCCGCTGGGACGCGTGGGCGTCACCGAACGCGAGGCGCGCGAGCTGACTGCCAAGACCGGCCGCAAGGTCCTGCGTGCCAAGATGGCGATGGCGCGCGTCGGCCGCGCCCGCGAACGCGGCGAAACCACCGGTTTCATGAAGGTGCTGGTCGACGCCGAAAGCCGGCGCTTTCTTGGCGCAGCGCTCCTGGGCATCGAGGCCGATGAAGCGATACACACCATCATCGATCTGATGGCGGCTGATGCGCCCTACACCGCGATGCAGCGCGCAGTGCATATCCATCCGACGGTCTCGGAGTTGCTGCCGACCCTGCTTGAAGGGCTGAAGCCGCTGGCTTGAAGAAGCTCAGGTTTGCGCACTGCCGCCGCTATGACCGCAGCGGCGATGCCTGGCGGGTCTTTCCCGCTATGCGAGGCCTTCGACGACACGCATGTCGCGTACCGCACCGTCTCCCAGCGCCGCGAGGGCTTCCTGGTAGGCCGGCGAGTCGTGCGCTGCGCGTACCGCTTCCACGCTTTCGAATTCCACGATCACCACGCGCTGCAGGATGCCTGCCTCCCAGGCTATTGCCGCCGGACCGCGCGCGAGAAATCGGCCGCCTGCACCGATGAGGGCAGGACCGGCCAGCTTGGCGTAGGCCGCCATCTTGTCGGGGTTGTTGATGGAGCGGTAGGTGCTCACCAGGTAGGCTTTGGCCATGAAATCTCCTTGCGTCGGTTGGATCACTGCGGGAGGCCGAGTATCGCGCAGGATCGGGCGCGCCTGCCCTCGCGCGCACCGCTTCCTGTCAACGCATGCAGCGCAACACGCGGAACTTCCCCGGACTTGGCCCGGGAATGTCTCAGGCTGGCTGGCTGTCCTCGACCGTCACGGCCGCGCCGACCGTGCGTGTGGCCAGTACGCGGTCGATCTTCTTGCCGTCCATGTCGACGATCTCGAAGCGCCACTCTTCCCACTCGACCGCATCGCCGATCTTGGGCAGCCTGCCGGTCAGGAACATGGCCATGCCGCTTAAGGTGTGATAGCGGCCGCGGTCTTCCTCCGGCGTACTCGCCAAGCCGAGCCGGTCCTTCAGTTCCTGCAGGGGAATCAGGCCGTCGAGCAGCCACGAACCATCTTCGCGCTGCACCGCCCACGAGGTGGCCGGATCGCGCGGGTTGAATTCGCCGGTGATGGCCTCGATCAGGTCTTGCAGGGTAACCATGCCTTGCACAGCGCCGTACTCGTCGATGACAAAGGCGACCTGCCCGCCGGAGGCGCGAAAGTTGTCCAGCAATTCCATGCCGGTCAGGGTCTCTGGCACGTACAGCGGCGGGTCAAGTTGCGCGGTCACGTCCGGCGCGCCGCCGGCGACCGCGCGCGCGAGGAGCTTTCTCGCGTTGACAACACCCAGGATGTTCTCGGGGCTGCCGCGCATGACCGGAAAGCGTGCGTGTTCGGTGGCTTCGATGGTCTCCAGGTTGGCTGCAAAGGGCGCATCGGCATCCAGGTACACGACGTCGCCGCGCGGCACCATCAACGAGCCGATCTGCCGATCGTCGAGCCGGAACACGTTGCGTACCATCGTGTGTTCCTGCGCCTCGATGGCGCCGGCACTTGCACCTTCTTCGAGGAGAGCGTGAATCTCTTCTTCTGTCACGTCATTGTTGCGTTCGCGAATACCGAAAGCGCGCAGCACGGCGTGGGTCGAGGCGGACAGCAAAAGCACGAACGGACGCGTCAGGCGGGCGAGAACGCCGACCGGTCCGGCCACCAGGCGCGCGATGGCTTCCGGGTTGTTCTGCCCGATCCGCTTGGGCACAAGTTCGCCCAGGACGATCGAAACATAGGTGATCACCACGACGACCAGCGCGGTCGCTCCCCAGCCGGACCAGGGCTGCGGCAGTCCCAGTCCTGTCAGCCAGTGCGCCAAGGGCGCGGCCATGGCCGCTTCACCGACGATGCCGTTGAGCACGCCGATCGAGGTGATGCCGATCTGGATGGTCGAGAGGAAGCGGGTCGGGTCAGCTCCCAGGGCTGCGGCCGCCGCAGCCCGCGCGTCGCCCTCGTCGATCAGTTTTTGCAGCCGCGTCTTGCGGGCGGCGACCAGCGCGATCTCTGACATGGCGAACGCGCCGTTTACAAGGATCAGGACGACCAGTAACGCTATCTCCATACAGGGGCGC
>JBJXGS010000211.1:0-14762 GCA_046160545.1 Burkholderiales bacterium | reverse complement strand
ACGACCACGGCGAGACGCCGCCGATAACCGCAACCACTTCGAGCCCACGCTTCGCAGCGCACTCCGACCTGTTCGAGTTGGTCGGTATCGCCAACGGCGCGACCCTGCTGCTGTACCTCGACAGCTTCGCAAACAATACGCCGATCAGCGTCGCCGACATCGAGCTGGAACTGCAGCCGGCCAGCGGCGCCGCGCGCAAATTCAAGGCCGCACAGGGCGAAGACGGCACCTTCAAGATCGACCTGGGTAAACCGCTGGCCGAAGGCGTGACCGCCATTACCGCGACGATTCGGGCGCGCATCGCCGACAAAGCGGAGGACGATCTGCTCAGTGGCAGCATCGAAACTCCAAGTCGTCTGGCTGACACCACGGCCCATGGTGGCGATATTCCCATCCGTGCACTGGTTGCCGCAGGCGCCGTTCTGGCTCTCCTGACCGGCCTGTTCGTATGGTTTCGCTTTCGTGCCAGACGCGCGCGCAGCATCGGGGGTTTGACATGAACCAATGTGGTTTTCCACACATCGCCAGACGCATAGTCGGCACAGCGGCCATGCTTGGCCTGTGCACGCTCGGGGCCGCACTTGGATCAGGCCCCGTCGATGCCGCACCCGGCCACAACCACGGCGACGCCCCGACACCTACCACTGGCGACGCGCCACGGCGCTTGCCGTCGGGCGACGTGTTCCTGCCCAAACCATCGCAACGCAAACTCGCGGTGCGCACCTTTATCGCCAGCGCCGGGGAGCATCCGCGCGCATTCGACTTGAACGGCCGCGTGGTCGCCGACCCCAATGCCGGCGGGCAAGTGCAGTCCACCCAGGCAGGCCGCTTGATGGCGGGACCGAACGGCCTGCCTGCACTGGGTGCGCAGGTACGGCGTGGCGACGTGCTCGCTTATCTGGAGCCGAGCATTGGCGCTATCGAGCGCAGCAACCAGGAAGCCCTGGTGGCAGACCTCAAGGCGCAACACGAAAGCGCCAGACAGCGCCTGGCGCGCCTGGAGCAACTTGAGGGCGCGGTGCCGGCGAAGGACATCGAAAACGCGCGCCTCGATGTGCGCTCGCTGGCCGTTCGTGGTGGCGTCGCCAGTGCCGGGCTGTCCGCACGCGAAACCCTGCGCGCACCGGTTGCCGGGGTGATCTCGGTCGCCGGCGTGGTCGCAGGCCAAGTGATCGATGCGCGCCAAGTGGTCTACCAGATCGTCGACCCCAAGCGCCTGATGATCGAGGCGCTCGCCTACAGCGACGACCAGACCGCCGGCATCGTCAGCGCCGCGTTTCGCTCCGCCGACGGCACCAGCGTCAAGCTGGCACTGATCGGCGCCGGCGCGCAGTTGCGCGACCAGGCCTTGCCGCTGATGTTCCGCATCGATGGCCAGGTCGCGCTGGCGGTGAACCAGCCGGTGCGTATCACCGCGCAATCGGCTACGCGCATCAAGGGTGTCGCGGTGCCCAGCACGGCGCTTGCGCGCAACGCATCCAACGAAACCATCGTGTGGATCCATACCGAGGCCGAAACCTTCGCTCCGCGCGTGGTGCGCAGCGTGCCGCTGGACGGCGCGCGGGTGGCGGTAGTCGCCGGCCTCGTCGGCGGCGAACGCGTGGTGGCTGAAGGCGCGCAGTTGCTGGGCCAGGTGCGCTAGGAGAAATCATGTTCAACGCGTTGTTGGTCGCGAGTTTGCGCAACCGCCTGCTGGTGCTGGTGGCGGCTCTGGTATTGATGGCTTATGGTCTGCTGACACTGACGCGTACGCCGGTCGATGTGTTTCCCGACCTCAATCGCCCCACAGTCACCCTGATGACCGAGGCGGGCGGCATGGCGCCGGAGGAACTTGAACAGCTGGTCACGGTGCCACTGGAAGCGGCGATGAGCGGCATGCCGGGGGTATCCGGCGTGCGTTCGACTTCGTCGGCAGGTTTGGGCTTTGTCTACATACAGTTTGACTGGAATGTCGACATCTACCGGGCGCGCCAGCTCGTCTCGGAGCGGCTGGCGCTGGTACGTGAGCAGTTGCCGCAAAACGTGCAGTCGTCGCTCGGCCCGGTTTCATCGATCATGGGCGAAATCGTGCTGATCGCGCTGCCAATCAGCACCCAAGCCGATGCGAAGGCGAACAGCGCCAGCCCTGCCACACCGGGCGCACTCACCGCCGGCATGCGCGCGCGCGAGTACGCGGATTGGGTGATGCGTCCACGACTGCTCAACATTCCCGGCATCGCCCAGGTGATCCCGATCGGCGGCGAGGTGCGGCAATTCCAGGTGCAGCCGAACGCGGCGCGGATGGCCGAGCTGGGCGTCACGCTGGAGCAGGTGGAGACGGCTTTGCGCAACTTCTCAAGCAACGCCAGCGGCGGTTTTCTGGAGGTGAATGGCCGTGAGTATCTGATTCGCACACTTGCCCGCACCGCATCCCTGGCCGACTTGGCATCGGTTTCCGTCACCCCGCATGAGGGGCGTACGACACGCCAGCCGATTCTTCTGAAACAAGTGGCGACGGTCACCTTCGGCGCCGCGGTCAAACGTGGCGACGCCGGCTTCAACGGCGCCCCGGCAGTGATACTCGGTGTGCAAAAGCAACCCGGGGTGGACACCGTGGCCGTGACGAAACGGATCGAGCAGGCCTTGGCGGAGCTCAAGAAATCGTTGCCGCCGGGCGTCGCGGCGCCGCGCATCACGTTTCGCCAGGCATCGTTCATCGAAGGCTCGATCGGCAATCTGAAGGGCAAGCTGCTGTCCGCCTCGGTGATCGTGGCGGTGGTTCTGCTGCTCTTTCTGGGCAATTGGCGTGTCACGGCGATTGCGCTGACCGCGATCCCGGCTTCCCTCTTGGTGACCATCCTGGTATTCAGCGCGTTGGGGCTGTCAATCAACACCATGACCTTGGGCGGCATGGCGATAGCGATCGGTGAACTGGTGGACGATGCGGTGGTCGGGCTGGAAAACACTTGGCGCCGCCTGCGTCTGCATGAGCAATCCGACTCGCGGCGCAGCTTGCTTAAGGTGGTTGCCGCCGCCACCATGGAGGTGCGCTCGGGCATTCTGGTTGCCACCATGATCATCGTGCTGGTGTTCGTTCCCTTGTTCGCACTGCCGGGCATCGAGGGCAAACTGTTCACCCCGCTCGGTATCGCTTATCTGGCCGCGATCCTGGCGAGCCTGGTCGTATCGATCACCGTGTCACCGGTACTTGCCTTTTACCTGCTGCCCGGGGCGCTGGCGCGCTCGCACTCTGACTCCCGCCCGCTTGCATGGATCAAGCGGCGCTATGCCACGCTGCTTGCAGCGGTGTTGCGGCGGCCCATCTGGATGCCGACGGTGGCGGCGCTGGCGGCACTGGCTGCACTGGCCAGTGTGCCGTTCTTTCCGACCACCTTTCTGCCGCCGTTCAATGAAGGCTCGGCTCTGGTGGGCCTGCGGCTGGCGCCCGGCATCACCCTGGCGGAATCCGCGCGCATCGCGCGCATCGCGGAGGTGGCGGTCAGCGCTGTGCCGGAAGTCGAACACGTTGGCCGCCGCTCCGGACGCGCCGAACTCGACGAGCATGCGGAAGGGGTGCATGTCAGCGAACTCGACCTGCAACTCAAGCGCCTCGGCCGTCCACTGGACGCGGTGTATGCCGACATCCGCGAGCGCATCAAGGATTTGCCGGTGGCGATCAACATCGGCCAGCCGATCTCGCACCGCATCGACCACATGCTTTCCGGGGTGCGCGCGCAAATGGCGATCCGCGTGTTCGGCGAAGATCTCGACACCCTGCGCGCCGAGGCGGAGCGTCTGAGGGCCGCGCTGGCGACGGTGCCCGGCATCGCCGATCTGGAAATCGAAAAACAAGTGCTGAGCCCGCAAATCAAGGTGCGGGTCGACTACGCCAAGGCACAGGCCTACGGCCTTTCCCCGGCGGTATTGACCCAGGAACTCCAGGCTTTGGTCGAGGGCCTGCGCATGGGGCAGGTGATCGACGGCAGTCGCCGCTTCGCGCTGGTACTGCGTCTGCCGGAATCGGAACGCGGCATCGAAGGGCTTTCGAACCTGCTGATCGAAACGCCGTCAGGTCCGGTCGCGCTTTCACGCATCGCCACCATCGAGGACGGCGATGGACCGAACCAGATCAGCCGCGACAACGGCAAGCGCCGCATTGTGCTGTCGGCCAACGCGCAGGGGCGCGCGCTGTCGGCGGTGGTGGCCGACGCGCAAGCCGTGCTGGACGGCTTCAAACCGCCCGAGGGCTATTACGTTTCCTTCGAAGGCCAGTTCCAGGCGCAGCGCGAGGCCTCGCGCCTGATCGCACTGCTATCTCTGGCCTCGTTCGCGCTGGTGGCGTTGACGCTTTATTCGCGCTATCAGTCCTGGCGCCTGGCTATGCTGATTCTGGCCAACGTGCCTTTGGCCTTGATCGGCAGCGTGGCGGCGTTGTGGATCTCGGGGCAGCCGCTCTCAGTGGCTTCGTTGATCGGCTTCATCACGTTAGCCGGCATCGCCGCACGTAACGGCATCCTCAAGGTGAGCCATTACATCAACCTGTGCCGCTTCGAGGGCGAACAGTTCGGCGACGCGCTCCTGATGCGTGGCTCACTGGAACGACTGGCGCCAGTGTTGATGACCGCGCTGGTGGCGGCCCTGGCCTTGGCGCCGCTGTTGCTCGACGCCGAGGCCCCCGGTGCGGAGATCCTGTATCCGGTAGCAGTGGTGATTTTCGGCGGGCTCATCACCTCCACCCTGCTCGACAGCTTTATCACCCCCGCCCTGTTCAAACTGGTCGGCGAAAAGCCCCTCGCGCAGCTGCTCGCGCAGGCGGACGCCGAAATTCTGTAGTCCCATCCACACGAAAGGAAACCTCGATGAAGAACCTTCACGCAATTGCGATCGGCGCGCTGCTGGCGCTGCAACTCGTCGCCTTCGACGCCTCTGCAAGCGGGGACAAACATGCCCACGCACCCAAACATGGCGGCGTTGTCGTCGAAGCCAACCATCTGGACGTGGAACTAGTCGCACAGGCCGATGTGTTGCGCATCCACCTCCGCGACCACGACAAACCGTTGAAACTGGCGGGCGCGACGGCGAAGCTGACCCTGCTCGTCGGCGGCGTCAAGACCGAAGTGACGCTTGCGCCCAGCGGCGATGTGCTGGAAGCCAAGGGCTCGTTCAAGACCGCAGGCGCGACTGCGGTCGCGTTGATCACGCTGCCGGGAAAACCGCCGCTAACGGCGCGCTTCAAGCTGAAGTGATCGCGGCGGAAGGTCGGCGGCGCAGCAAACCGTCCCGCCGTCGCGTTGGCACTGCCTATTCCAGCAGCACCTCGATCAACGGGCAGCGTACCCGGCTGCCACTCGCGCACGCCACCAGAGTTTCCTTGAGTCGTGAGCGCATTTTGCGCAGTTCGGCAAGCTGCCGCTCTACGTGTTCGAGCTTGATGCGCGCCAGCGTTTGCGCAGCGCCGCAATCGATCCCATCCTCGAGACGCAACAGTTCCTTCACCTCAGCGAGCGAGAAACCCAGTGCCTGGGCACGGCGAATGAAGCGCAGGCGCCGCAGCACGTTGTCGTCGTATTGGCGGTAGCCGTTCGACGCGCGCGGCGGGCGCGGCAACAGGCCCAAGCGCTCGTAGTAGCGCAGGGTCTCGACATTGACTTGCGCAGCTTCGGCGGCGGCGCTGGCGGTAGCGGGTTTCATCAGACGACTCCAAACCGGGCTTGACTTCGTACTATGGTACGGGGTTTAGACTCCCCTTCCATGACAGGTTCCCGTATCAACCCGAATCCTTCCGCGTATTCCTCCGGCCTTGCCATGGCGGGCGGCTTTTTCGCCGCATTCGGGGCGACGGCCTGTTGTTTCGGGCCGCTTTTGCTGGTCTCCCTTGGCGCCGGTCGCATCTGGGCGGCGCGCCTGCGCGCGCTGGAGGCCTATTCGACGATTTTCCTCGCCGTCACTTTTTACCAATAGCAATGGGATGGACCCCTCCTCACCTAATCGGCATCGAAGTGCCAGACTGGAAGCGTTATCCACCAGTCGCAAAGGAGAAGGGGTCCACCATGAAGCTTATTCGCGTTGGGGTTGATTTGGCAAAGAACGTATTTCAGGTGCACGGCGTAGACCGTCAGGAGAGGGCGCTCTGGCGCCGGCGGCTCACGCGGGAGAACTGGCTCGAGGTGTTGCGCGAGACAGTTGAGCCAGGCTGCGAGATTGGCATGGAGTCTTGCGGTGGCGCGCATCACTGGGCGCGCAGGCTGCAGGAGAAGGGATTTACAGTGAAGTTGATTGCGCCGCAGTTCGTGAAACCGTACGTGAAGAGCCACAAGAACGACGCCAACGACGCCGAGGCGATCTGCGAAGCGATGGGCCGGCCCAGCATGCGATTCGTGAGCGTCAAGACGGTCGAGCAACAGGACCTCCAGGCGCTACACCGTGTTCGCGCAGAGTTGACCAAGCAACGCACGGCCAAAGCCAACCAGATCCGCGGCCTGGTGGCCGAGTACGGGCTGGTGACGCCCAAGGAACTGTTGCATCTGCGAGCGGCATTACCGCTTTGGCTGGATGATGTGGAGAACGGACTGAGTGAACGGTTCCGCAGGCTACTGAACGGACTCTGGGGCGATCTCCTCGCACTGGATACTCGTGTTGGGGAACTGGACCGGGAAATCGCGCTGATCGCGCAGAGCGATCCGGTGGCAAAGCGCCTGCAGCAGTTGCGCGGGGTCGGGCCGATCATCGCAACCGCCCTGGTCGCGGCGGTGGGCAATGGGGAGCAGTTCGCCAACGGCCGGCAGATGTCGGCCGCCTTCGGACTCACGCCAAGGCAGCACAGCTCGGGGGGCAAGGAGCGGCTGCTGGGCATCAGCAAACGCGGCGATGCGTACCTGCGAACCTTGCTCATTCACGGGGCGCGATCCGTGATCCGAACCGCCAAGGCAAAGGATGACCGGCTCAGTCAGTGGGTCACACGCTTGGCCGCGCGTCGGCACCCGAACGTCGCGGCAGCGGCTCTAGCCAACAAGACCACGCGCATGGCCTGGGCGATGTTGAAGAACGGCACCGATTACCAACCCGATAGGGTTACGAGCTGAAGCCACGCTCGACTCAGAGACCGATCAACCGCGTAGTCAAGAGGAGCACATCATCCACGATTGCCAAGCAAGCCTGACGATGGCAAACAGGTCGAACCGGCGCCAGCAGAACCCGCCAGAGCCGAGGTGCGAAAAGCACGCAATAGCGATTGGGAGTTGGCGCGCGAATAGCCCATCATGGCCCGGCGTCGATAAATCGACGCGGCAATTAGAGGCCGGATATACGCGAGCAGTCGTACCTTGCCGCCAAAGAAAAGCGTGCTTGCAAACGAGGAGGGGTCCATATACGACTCTCGGGACGAATTAGGTCCCGTTGCGCGCTGTTCCTCGTTTCGGAGGAAGCCGAGTACATCAACGGCTCCGCCATCGTGATCGACGGCGGGATCATGGCCAGTTAAGGCCGCCGCCGCGACCGGCGCGGTGCGTCAGGAAAACGCGATCGGATAGCTTTCGTACTGGTGGCGCGCGGTACCAGCGTGCAGGACCGGCGGCCGCGCGGGATCCGGTTTCGCGCCCGCTGCGAACATCGCGAGCGCCATCGCCGCGAGGACGCCCGTCGAGCCTTCCTTGTCCGGCACGCCCATCGCCAGTCGCTTGCCGAGGCAGACATGCTCGCCATCGCCGTACGAGAGCCCGACCGTCGCGACATGCTTGGCGGGCTTGCGATAGGGGTTGAAGCGGTCTGCGTCCACGCCGAACGCCGCCGGATCGCGGTTGGCGGCGACGAGGTTGAGGCCGAGGGTCTCGCCGGCCCGGACACGGCGTCCGGTGGACAGCGTCACGTCCTCGCCCGCGCGCCGCAGCTGCCAGCCGCTCGGCGGCCAGAGGCGCGTCGCCTCGTTCATGCAGGCCTGCACGAACAGCGCATCGGACAGCCTGCCCGCGTCTTCGGGATGCGCCGCGATCCAGCGCCAGATTTCGTGGCAGCCGTGGACGAATACCGTCGTGCTGGTGCCCCCGGTGGCGGCGAGATAGTGCACCGTTTCGCGCAGGATCATGTCCGTGTCCAGCTTGAGGCTGTCGCGGTGCAGGAGCAGCAACTGGATCAGGTCCGGCGCGTCCCTGGCGCCCGCTTCGATCAACGCGATGCGACGCTTCAAGGACGGCGTGAAGAATTTCTCGCGGTAAGCCTCGCGCGCCGTGCGCACATCGGCCAGGACTTCTTCGCGCGGCCGCGTTGCCCAATCGATCACCGCGCCCTGGTGCAGGTGCGCAACCAGCGCCGCCAGGGCGTCCAGGCGCTCGACCGATTCGCAGTCATCCAGTCCGACCAGGCGCGCTGCCAGGCCGGTGGTGATCATCCGCCCGACTTCCGTGAGTTCGGCCGCGCCGTTCTCGCCGAGCTTGGCGACCAGCCTTGCCGCCTCGGCGGGGATCACGGCATTCTCCAGTGCCGCGACGATCTGCGGCCGGAACAGCACCACCTCCGTGCGCCGCCGCTGGTCGTGCCGCTCGCCTTCCAGCGTTACCAGGACATCGGCAAAGATGGTGTCCTTGGCGCCGTCATACGAGCTTTGCAGCAGCGCCGGATTCTTGAAGGCTTCGCGCACCTCGGCGTAGGCGGTCAGCCAGGTTACGGCTTTTCCCTTCAACGCGGTTTCGGGCGAAACGGCGTTGCGCGTCCCGGCATTGGCTAGTTCAGTGGACATGTGAACGTCCTCCCTGCCGCAATTAGAGGCGTTTCGGTCGCAAACTGCAAGGGTCCGGCGTGCTTCGGTTCGCATGTCCGAGTAATGACGCGGAGTCCACGGCCCCGGGCCGCGGACCGGGAGAATGGGCCGATAGTCCCGGGCGTGTGGCCCCGGTGGCGTCCGGGGTCGCGCGGGTCCTTGAGGCAGGCGTTTCACAATTTTCTCCAGGGCAGGTCGCGCGCGTCGCCAGGACCCGGTTTAGACTCTGCGCCGGACAAGGCGGGAGGAGGGGTAGTTGAAGATCACCACGCTGTCGACCCGGATCATGCGGGTGGCGATCGCCAATCCGATCGTCACCGCCACCGTCACGCAGCCCGACATCTGGTTCCTCGACGTGGAACTGCGCACCGCGGAGGGCGCCACCGGGCACGCGCACATATGGTCCTACAACGCGCATATCTCCCGCAGCCTGAAAGAAATGGTCGGCGAGCTCTCGCGTCACGTGATTGGCGCGGATCCCCGGCACTCGGCTGCGATCTGGAGCAGGATGTGGAAGGGCACCGTCCAGTGGGGGCACGCCGGCATCACCGTGATGGCGAGCGCTGTGATCGACATGGCGGTCTGGGACCTCGTGGGAAGGCTGTCGGGACAGTCTGTCGGACAACTGCTCGGCCTGCGCACCGCGAGCGTGCCGACCTATGCCAGCCACGGCCTGTGGATATCCTACGATTACGACGCTCTGCAGCGCGAAGCGAAGGGCTACGTGCAGCGGGGCTTCGGGGCGATGAAAATGCGCATCGGCCGCAAGCGTGTCGAGGATGACGTCGCCGCGGTCCGCGCGGTGCGCGAGGCGATCGGTCCGGAAATCGGGCTGATGGTCGATTTCGGGTCCTCCCCCAGCCGGGAGCGCGCCGAGCGGATGGCCTTTGCGATGGAAGCGTTCAACCTGCTATGGATCGAGGATCCGATCCACGACGAGGATCCCGGTGACCACGCCGAGCTCGCCCGCAAGGTGAAGACCCCCATCTGTTTTGGCGAGAAAGTGTATGCCCCGCAGGGATTTGCGCGGCTCATCGAGGCGCGCGCGGCCGACCACTTGATGGCCGATCTGCAGCGGGTCGGCGGCGTAACGGGGTGGGCGAGGGTCGCGGCGCTCGCGGATGCCGCGCGGCTGCCCCTCAGTTCGCACATCCTTCCGGAGATCAACGTGCAACTGGTGGCATCGGCGCCGACCGGGGTATGGCTCGAGTACATGCCCTGGGCCGAAGGACTGTTCCAGGAAACGCTCGAGTTCGCCTCTGGCGAGACGCGGGTGCCGTCGCGGCCGGGATTCGGCCTGAACTTTGATCCGGTGACGCTCAGGCGCGCCCTGCAGGATACTCAGATCTTTCCAGAAACCTGACCAGCGAGGACAAGACGATGAACAGCCGGCATTCTCCGATGCGCAGACGGGCCCTCGGCGCCATGGCCGCGCTCACCGGGTCGACCGTCCTGGTCGGTCTGTCTGGCGCGCAGGCGCAGGAACGATATCCACTTAAAAGGCCGGTTTCGCTGGTGTGCCCCTGGGCGCCCGGCGGCATCGCAGACACGACGGCGCGGCGGCTGGCGCAGGCGCTGTCGACCCTCTGGGGCCAGCAGGTCGTGGTCGAGAACAAGACCGGCGCCAACGGCAACATCGGTGCGGCCGGCGTCGCGCGCGCCGTGCCCGACGGCTACACGCTGATGCTGACCCTGCATGACGGCATGGTGATTGGCAAGGCGGCCGGCTTCCAGATGGGATTCGATCCCACGACCGACCTGACCGCGATCGCGCAGATCGGTATCAGCGACATTTACTGGACGGTGAAGGGCGACACGCCCTACCGCAGCATCCAGGACTTCGTCACCCATGCCAGAGCCAATCCGGGCAAGATGAGCTTCGGCAGCAACGGCATCGGCAGTTCGCCCCACCTGGCGATGGAGCTGCTCAACCATGCGGCCGGCATCAACCTCACCCACGTGCCGTTCCGCGGCGGCGCGCAGGCAGTGCCGGAGGTGCTGGCCGGTCGGCTGGATGCGCTTATGGCCACGCCGGCCCTCGCGCTGTCGCATTTCCAGGCGGGCACCCTCAAGCCCATCGCGCTCGTCGGCACGCAGCGTTCGCAGCTCTACCCGAACATTGCCACCATCGCCGAATCCGGCTACCCGGATGTCTCCATCTCGATCGGCGTGGGCGTGTTCGGTCCGAGGGGGATGCCGCGCGCGCTGGTCGAGCAGATCAATGAGGACGTACGCAAGGTCGTCAACGCGCAGGAGATGAAGGCGCGGTTCGTGTCCGAAGGCTTCCCGCCCTCGAACCTGAGCGCCGCCGAGTACGAAGCGGCGATCGCCCGGGAAGTGGCGCGCATGGAACCCCTGGTCAAGCGCGTCAATTTCCGCCAGGCATGAACACGCTCAAGCAGCGGCTGCGCGACGGCAAGCGCGTTGTCGGCTGCATCCAGATGACCCGCTCGGCGGACGTGACCGAGGTGCTGGCCGGCACCGGGCTCGATTTCCTGATGATCGACCATGAGCACGGACTGGGTTCGATGGGAGACCTCGTCGACCAGTTGCGCGCGATGCGCGCAACGCAGGCTTCGGCCCTGGTCCGGGTCCCCTCCGCGGACGCGGCCTATGTGCACCGCCTGCTGGATGCCGGTGTCACAAACATCCTCTTTCCTGCGGTGGAGAGCGCCGATGCGGCACGGGCGGCGGTCCGTTCCTGCCGCTATCCGCCGGCGGGCGATCGAGGCGCGGGCGGCAGCCTGCGTGCGACCGACTTCGACCGCGACCCGGGGTACTACACGCGTGCCAACGACGAAATCCTCGTCGGCGTGCAGATCGAATCGTCCAGGGGTGTCGATGCGGCGGCGGAAATCACGGCGGTCGAGGGCGTGGACCTGGTCGTGATCGGTCCGCGTGACCTGTCGGCTTCCATCGGCAAGCTGAACCAGTTTGGCGACCCCGCGGTCCAGACGCTCTTCGAACGTTCCGAGAAGGCCGTGCTTGCCTCGGGCGTTGCCATGGGAACGGTGATCTATCCGGGGCTGACGCTCAAGGACATGTTTGCGCGCGGCCACAGGTTGATGCTCGTCGGCACGGACGTGTCGTATCTCGCGCGCTCGGCTCGCGCGATGGTCGAGGCGGCCGCCTAGCGCGGGGGAATGGCGACATGACAACCGTGGTGGCGGTGATTGCGGCCGGGGAGATGGGCTCGGTTATCGGCGGCCGCATGGCGCTGAACGGCGCCCGGGTGCTGACCTCGCTATCCGGGCGCGGCGCCAAATCCGCGGCCCGCGCGGCTCGCATGGGCATGGTGGACGCCGCCGACGCCACGGTCGCGGGCGCGGAGTACCTGCTTTCCGTCGTGCCGCCAGGAGATGCCATGGGACTGGCCCAACGCCTGCTGCCGGCGTTGCGCGCCAGCGCGACCAAACCCGTATACGTCGACTGCAACGCGAAGAGCCTGGAGACTTCGGCCGCGATCGGCGAGCTCGTGGCGGCCTCGGGCGCGAGGTACGTCGACGCCTGCATCATCGGGCATCCCGGGGAGCCGGAAAAGCCCGGGCCGGCGGTCTATCTGTCCGGGGAGCACCCATCGGATCTCGCGGCACTGGCCGCGCTGGGACTGCGAATGCGTTCGACCGGCAGTGCGGCTGGAAGCGCGTCGGCGCTGAAGATGGCTTATGCGGGTCTCAACAAGGGGCTCACCGGGCTCGCCGCCGCCATGGCGATCGCCGCCACGCGCTCCGGCGCGGCCCGCGCCATGATCGAGGAAATGTCGGCGAGCCAGCCGCAGCTGCTCGCGCATGTGTGCCGGACGCTTCCGGACATGTATTCGAAAGCCTACCGCTGGGACTTCGAGATGCAGGAGGTCGCTCGCTTCGCCGGCGCCGACAAGGAGCTGGCGCAGCTCTATGGGGGCATGGCGGCATTGTTCGCACGGCTGGGACGCGACTGGGAGGGTAGCCGGGTGGACATTGCGGCCATTGACGCGTTCGTCGCCCAGGCGAAGAAGTAGCGCAGCGACGAGGGATTGAATCATGGACAGTCCGGCTTGGTCGCAGATCGTTCTTGAGTGCACTCAGGTTCTTTTTCGCGGCTATCACGCGCTCGATGCAGCGGATTACCAAGGGGTAGTGGCGGAGTTTGCCGAGTACGGCGAGTGGCGACGCCAGGGCAAGACCCTCGCCGGCCGTGCGGCGATCGTGAACGAATTGCGTGCACGGCCCGTCGGCCGCGTCACGGCGCACCTGATCCAGAATGTCGCCGTCGATGTCCTCGGTGATGACCGGGCGCAGCTGAAGTACCACCTGCTCGCCTATCGCCACGAACATGCCGCGCCGACCGCGGGCCCCGCACCTATCGGACAGGCGCTTTCGATCGCGCTGCTGGAGGAGCGCATGGCGCGAGTGGGCGAACGCTGGTTGACCGTTTATCGCGCCTCGAGGCAGATCTTCGCCTAGGGCGCGGAAGCGTCCCTAGCTTCGTTTCCCGCGGACGCACGCGCCTCAACGTTGTCCGCAGCCCTTGCGCGCGCTGCAAGCCTGGTTAAGGCCTGGCGACGCCGAACTGAACAGGCCTGACTGCCCTCGCATCCCCATCCTTGCAGATGGACAGCGCCAGCCCGAGCACGTTGCGCGTGTCCCGCGGGTCGATGATGCCGTCGTCAAGCATCAGCGCCGAGGTGACCAGCGCGCTCTGCTGCTTCTCGAAGTTCTCGATGATTTTCGCCTTCACGCCGTCGATCTGGTGGTGGTCCACGTCCTGGCCCTTCCTCTTCATGCCCGCCTCCATGACGATCGCCATGGTGAGCGCCGCCTGCTCCGCGCCCATGACCGCGGTCTGGGCGTTGGGCCAGGAGAACAGGAACCTCGGGTTGTAGCCGCGCCCGCACATGCCGTAATTGCCGGCGCCGAAGGAGGCGCCGCACATCAGCGTGACCTGCGGAACATTGGCGTTGGTCACCGCCTGGATCATTTTCGAGCCGTGCTTGATCATCCCGGCTTCTTCCGAGGCCTTGCCGACCATGTAGCCGGTCGTGTTCTGCAGATACAGCAGGGGCAGCCCGGCCTGGCAGTAGGCCTGGATGAAATGCGTGGCCTTGGTGGCGCCCGCCGGGTCAAGGGGCCCGTTGTTGGTGATGATTCCCAGCTTGAATCCCTGGACCGCGGCGTGGCCGCAGACCGTCGCGGCGCCGTAGTCGGCCTTGAAGTCGAGGAAATCAGAATCATCCGCGAAGCGCGCGATGGCCTCGCGCATGTCCACCGGCTTGCGGTAGTCCGCCGGCATGACGCCCAGGAGTTCCTCGGCCGCGTAGCGCGGCGGCTTGCCGCCGGGCATCGCCGGCGCGGACCAGCCCAGGCGCGAAAGGACATCCCGTGCCAGGCGGACGCCGTCCGCGTCGTCTTCGGCCAGGTACTCTCCCAGCCCCGAGACATGGGTGTGCATCACCGCGCCGCCCAGTTCCTCATCGGTGGCGATCTCCCCGGTGGCCGCCTTGAGCAGCGGCGGCCCGGCGAGGAACGCCTTGGCGCGGCCACGCACCATGATCACGTAGTCGGACAGGCCCGGCATGTACGCGCCGCCCGCAGTGGAGGAGCCGTGCACCACCGTTACCACCGGAAGACCGGCAGCGGACCGCCTCGCGAGGTTGTAGAAGATCGCGCCGCCGTGGACGAAGCCCTCTACGCGGTACTTGAGCAGGTTCGCGCCCGCCGATTCCACCAGGTGCACGAAGGGCAGCTTGTTCTCCAGCGCGAGGCCCTGCGCGCGCAGCAGTTTCTCGCGCCCCATGTGCTGGATGGCGCCGGCGTCGATGCCGGAGTCGCTCGCCACCACCATGGCGCGCACGCCGGACACGTAGCCGATGCCGCAAATCATGCCGCCGCCGGGCACCGACTTCTCCGGGTCCGGGTTGTCCAGGCAGTAGCCAGCCATGGAGGATAGTTCCAGCCAGGGCGCGCCTGCGTCCAGCAGGCGGGCGATGCGCTCGCGCGGCAGGATCTGGTCGCGCTTGTCGAACAATGGCTTCGCCGCCTCCGATTTGTCC
>JBJXGS010000210.1:0-15040 GCA_046160545.1 Burkholderiales bacterium | reverse complement strand
TCGACCGACATCCTGGCGCGCTTTCTGGCGCAAAGGTTGCAAGACGCGATGCGCGCCTCGTTCGTGGTCGAAAACCGCCCCGGCGCCGGCGGGACGATCGGCGCCGAAGCCGCGGCGCGGGCTACCCCCGACGGCTACACGCTCTTCATGTCCAACAATGCGTCGATCTCCCTCGGGCCGCAGATCAACAAGGTGAGCTATCACCCGATGGATGACTTCGCGCACCTGGTGCTCCTGGGCATGCTGCCCAATCTGCTGATCGTGCGCACTGACCACCCGGCTAAGTCTTTCCAGGAGTTCATCGCGATGGCGCGCGCCAAGCCTGGGGTGCTCAACTACTCTTCGGCCGGTGTAGGCTCGGCGGGCTTTCTTTCAGGCGAACTCCTGAAGCAGCGTGCGCGCATCGACATGGTCCACATTCCGTACAAAGGCACCGGTCCGGCGACAGCCGACATGGTGGCAGGACAGCTCGACGCTGTGCTCGACGGCCCGGTGGCTGCCGGACCCTACATTCGCGGCGGCCGCGCGCGTGCCCTGGCGGTGGCCAGTTCCGAGCGCCTCAAGGCCTATCCTGACGTGCCCACCATGGACGAGGTGGTGCCGGGCACGGGTGGCGAGGCCTGGTTCGGCATTTCCACCCAGCCCAAGGTGCCGCGCGAAATCCTGGAGCGCTTGCAGACCGAGCTCGCAAACGCCATTCGGCTGCCGGACGTGCAGGCCAAGCTGGCCGAACTCGGTCTGACGCCCCGTTACATGGTCGGTGCCGATTACACGCGCTTCATCGCCAGCGAGATCGTGCGCTGGGAGCCGGTGATCCGTAGCGTCGGGCTGAAACCCTCTTGAGCCAGGTCGTGGCCGGCAGCCCTGGCTGGCAAACCTGGGAGGCGCAAGCCCGCTTGCTCAAGGAAGCCGCGCGAGCGCGCGCCACGCGGCCGACGCGGCCCGCCGCTGCCGAGGCGGCGCGACGCATCCTTCTGGATACGCTGGGATGCGCGCTGGCGGGTCGCGAGGCGCCGCAGGTCGCGGCGCTTGAAGAGCGATTGTCGATGCTCGAGTCCGGCCCCTTCTCGTTGCCGGGCGGGCGGCGTTTGTCGCTCAACGCCGCCGCGCAGGTGCTGGCCATGGGCGCTACCTGGGACGAAGCCTGCGAAGGCCATGCGCTGGCGCACGGGCGCCCCGGGGTGCCGGCCGTCGCTGCGCTCTTGCCTCTGGCGGTGACGAGTGCGCGCGGCCTGGATGCTACCGTCGATGCGCTGGCGCTGGCCTATGAAGTCGGTGCGCGCGCCGGCGCCTGGCTGCGCATCCGCCCGGGCATGCATGTGGACGGCAACTGGCCTGCGCTTGGCGTGGCGGCGGGCGCCGCACGACTGCTCGGGCTGGATGAAGAGGGCATCCTGCGCGCCATCGACATCGCGGCCTGCCAGTTGGCCACCAGCCTGTATTTGCCGGTGGCCACCGGGAAGACAGCGCGCAACACCTACCTGGGCCACAGTGCGCAAGCCGGGCTGGCGGCAGCCTGCGCCGCCGCCGCAGGCATCGACGCGCCGGAGGACGCGCTGGCTTGCTATGCGCAAGACTTTGCCGATTCCGATGCGAACGCACTTCCGGATGCGCATGTCGACTGGATCACCAGCGCCTACTTGAAGCCGCACGCGGCGGTGCGCCACGTGCACTACGGCGCGGAAATGGCGCGCGCGGTGCGCGATGAATTGCGCGGCGAGACCGGTTCCATTTCGCGCATCGCGCTGTCGATCTATCGCGAGGCCACTGTCTATTGCGGCAACCGCGCGCCGGCGACGCCGATCCAGGCGCAATTCTCGCTCTCCTTCGGCATCGCGGCGATGCTGCGCTTCGGTGTTCTGGATGCCAGCGTGTACCGGCCGGGCAACTTCGAGGATGGTGAGCTGCGGCGCCTGGAGGCGATGGTGAGAATCGAGGTCGATCCGGCTTTCGATACCAGCGGCGCTCGCGGTGCGTCACTCGCGCTGACGGCCGGCTACAAGGAGTTCGAGCACGATGTGCGCGCGATCCCGGGCGACGCCAGACTGCCACTTGCCAACGAAGAAGTTGCGGCCAAATTCATGCGCTACGCGCAGGCGCGCGTGGCGGAAGAAAAGTCCTTCGTCTTCGCCAATGCGGTACTCGCCAGCGAAGTCGATGTCAAAATGCGCGACCTGTGGGACTTGCTTTTTTAAGGATGGCGCCATGCGCGTGCTTCGATTCTGTCGTGCCCTTGCGGCCCTGGCACTCGTGCCGGTGGCCACCCTGGCACAGACCGACGCCTATCCGGCGCGCCAGATACGCATCGTCGTCCCGTTCCCGGCCGGCGGCGCCACCGACATCGCTGCGCGCGCCATCGCCGAGCGCATGGCGGCGAACTGGAAGCAGCCGGTAGTCGTCGAGAACCGCGGCGGCGCCGGCGGCAATGTCGGCTCGGAGGCGGTCGCCAAGTCGGCGCCGGACGGTTACACCCTGGTCATGGGTGTGACCGGGTCGCATGCGATCAACATT
Organism: Burkholderiales bacterium; assembly: GCA_046160545.1. Taxonomy (GTDB): domain Bacteria; phylum Pseudomonadota; class Gammaproteobacteria; order Burkholderiales; family JAEUOS01; genus JAEUOS01. Next base: position 12,529 of record JBJXGS010000210.1, on the reverse strand, counting down.
TCGCTGTACGCGAAGATGCCCTACGACCCGGTGCGCGACTTCGAGGCGATCTCGCAGGTCGCCGTGGTACCCAATGTGGTCGTGGTCCACCCTGCGGTCAAGGCCGGCAGCCTGAAGGAGTTCGTCGCTCTGGCGCGCGCCCAGCCCGGTCGTCTGGACTACGCCTCGTTGGGCAGCGGCACGGCCGCGCACCTGGGGATGGAGATGCTCAAGCGCGAGGCCGGTCTGTTCATGGTGCACATCCCGTATCGCGGCAGCGCGCCTGCCGTGGTCGACCTGATCGGCGGGCAGGTGCAGGTGATGATGGATGGTCTGCCCTCGGCGCTGCCGCATGTGCGCGCAGGCCGACTGCGCGCGCTGGCGCTAACCAGTCTCAAGCGCTCGCCGGCGGCACCGGAATTGCCGACAATCGCCGAGTCCTACCCCGGCTTTTATGCCGACGCCTGGTCGGGTCTGTTCGCGCCCAAGGGTACGCCACACGCCATCGTCCTGCGCTTGTCTGCGGAAACGCAGCGCATCCTCAAGCTGCCGGAGGTGGCTGAGCGTCTGGCAGGGTTGGGCGCAGAACCCGTCGGCTCGACAGCGGCGGAATTCGCCGCCCACGTGCGGCGCGAGATCGCCAAGTGGGCACAGGTGGTCAAGGCGAGCGGAGCGCGTGTTGACTGACTCCGGCATGCGGCACCTTGCATGGTTCCTGCTTGGCTGGGCGCTCTTCGCCGGCCAGGTCGCGGCGCAAGCTGCCAAGCCGACACCAGCCTTCATCGGCGTGCCCTTCATGGCCGGCGCACCGGTCGTGTACCAGCCGCCCATCGAGTTCCCCACCGATGCGGTGCGCTTCAACGCCGGCGGCAGCGTCACCGTAGCGGTGCTGGTCGGCGTTGATGGTGCCCCCGAGCGGTTTCGCGTCATCGCTTCCGACCCGCCGCTGCTTTTCGACCGCTACATCGTTGCCGCCATGCCCGACTTCCGTTTTGCCACCGCGTCGCGCGACGGCAAGACGGCGCGCTACGAGACCCACGTCACGTTCAATTTTTCTCCGCTGCGCCCGAGCACCCCTTGATGCGCGGCGCCGCGCGCGCGACACTTGGCCTTCGCCCTGAAACTCCCATCCTACGGACAGCCATGGAAACATCCAGCAAGACCGCCCGCGAACTCTTCGAAGATGTACGCAGGAACCCGACCCGCAAGCGTTTCGGCTTCGGCGCGCGGCCTGTGCTCATCAATGTCGACCTGCAAAAGGCCTACACCGGCGTCGGCGAATTCGCCACTGCCTACGAGACCGACCCACGCCAGTGCGAGTACGTCAATCGCCTGGCCCAGCTCATGCGCGAGAAGGGCTTTCCGGTGGTGTGGACCTACGTCGCCTACATGGACTCCGGCGAGGACTGCGGTGTGTGGGGCACGCGTACCAACACCCCGGATTCGCTGCAGAACATCAAGGTCGGCTCCAGGCGCAGCGAATTCGACGAGCGCCTGGTCATCGACCGGACGCGCGACATCATCGTCAACAAGCGCATGGCCTCGGCATTCTTCGAGACCAATCTCGGTTCGATCTTCAATTTCCACAAGATCGACACCGTGATCATCACCGGCGGCTCGACCTCCGGCTGCGTGCGCGCCCCCGCGGTCGATTCGCTGCAGAGAAGTTATCGCACCATCGTGCCCATCGAATGCTGCGCCGACAAGCACGAGAGCCCGCACTTCGCCAACCTTTACGACATGGCGCTCAAGTACTGCGACGTGATCGGCGTCGAAGAGGTCATCGCGCACCTGGCGTCCATGCCGGCCAATCCGGCCACCGCTGCGACCAGCGCTTCGTAGCATGGCACGCGACCCCGGCCTGTACGACTACCTGCCCTACGACGGCACGCGCCCCAGGATCACCTGGCCCAACGGGGCGCGCGTGGCCTTCTGGGTGGCGCCCAACATCGAGTACTACGAGATCGATCCACCGAAGAATCCGTCACGTGCCGCCTGGGCGCGCCCGCAGCCCGACGTGCTCAACGTCTCGTACCGCGACTACGGCAACCGCGCCGGCTTTCAGCGCATGCTCGAGGCCATGGATCGTTGCGGCGTGCGCGGCAGCGTGTCGCTCAACGTCGCGATGTGCGAGCACCATCCCGAGATCATCGCCGCCTGCGCCGAGCGTGGCTGGGAGTTCTACAGCCACGGCACCTACAACACGCGCTACCTCTTCAACATGAGCGCAGAGCAGGAACGCGAGGTGATCCAGGACTCCATCGACACGATCAGGAAGCACACCGGGCAGAAGCTCGACGGCTGGCTGGCCCCGGCACTGACCTACACCGACAACACCCTCGACCTGGTGGCGGAGATGGGGCTCACCTACGTGTGCGACCTGTTCCATGACGACCAGCCCGGGCCGGTCAAGGTGAAAAAAGGCCGCCTGGTCTCGGTGCCGTATTCGCTGGAGATGAACGACGTCATCGTCTACAACGTCAACCTGGTGAGTCCGCGGCGCTATGCCGAGATATTGAAGCGCCAGTTCGATCGCCTCTATGAAGAGGGCGCCGAGTCAGGCACGGTCATGTGCATCCCCCTGCATCCTTATCTGGTCGGCTGGCCGTACCGCATCAAGGCCTTCGAGGAGGCGCTGGACTACATCTGCGGGCATGACAAGGTTTGGCTTGCCACCGGGCGCGAGATTGCGGCGCATTTTCTCAAGCACGACCATGACGCGTTCGTGAAGGCCTCTCAAGCCATCGCCGAGGCGCCGCAATGAGCCTGCCTGCCGATTACCTGCAATATCCCAAGCGCCGCTATGGCATGGACCATGACCGCTATGCCTGGTCCATGCTGCACACCCGGCCCAGGGTGACCTGGCCGGGCGAGGCACGCGTCGCGCTGTGGATCATTCCCGCGCTGGAATGGTTTCCGCTGGACATGGTCGGCAAGCCCTTCAAGCCGCCCGGGGCGATGGTCACCTCCTACCCGGACCTGCGCCACTACACGTTGCGCGACTACGGCAACCGGGTCGGTATCTTTCGCCTGATGCGCACGCTCGAGGCGCGCGGCCTCAATGCCTCGGTGGCGGTCAACGCCGCGGTCGCGGTGCGCTACCCCGCACTGCTGGCGGCGTGCGTGGCGCGCGGCTGGGAGGTGATCGCCAACGGCCTGGACATGGACCATCTGCACCACGCCGGACTGCCGCTCGAGGAAGAGACGCGCTTGGTCACGACCACGCTGGACATCCTGCGTCGCGCTTCCGGGCAAAAGGTGCGCGGCTGGCTCTCGCCGGCCAAGTCCGAGTCCTTCGCCACGCCCGACATCGTCGCGCGCGCCGGTTGCGACTACCTGTGCGACTGGGTCAATGACGACATGCCGTATGCGTTCAGCAGCGCCGCCGGTCCATTGACCGCGATGCCGCACCCCTGCGATATCGACGACTACCAGATCCTCATCAACAACCACCACGGCGAGGACGACTTCACCGACGCACTGGTCGACCACTTCGATGTCCTCTACCGTGAGTCCGCAACCCAGGGCGGGCGCGTGATGGCGGTTTCGCTGCACCCGTGGATCATCGGCCAGCCGTTTCGCATCGGCGCGCTGGAGAAGGCGCTCGATCACATGCTGTCGCGCCGCGGCGTGTGGTCGGCGACCGGCGCTGAGATCGTCGACGCCTGGCGTGCAGCGCAGGCGGCCTGAGAGCCGCCCAGGGAGCGCCGGGAGCGACCCCGCCCTGGCGGCAACTGCCGCGCGTGCGCTTCAGGCGGGGGTGGCGCCTGCGCGTTTGCGAGCGCCGGCGCGTACCGGCGCCTTGCCAACGGCGGTGCCGGCCCTGTTGGTGCGCCGCACCGTGCGCTTGCGTAGCGCAGTCTCGAGTTCGACCACAGCCTCCTCGGCATAGACCGCTAGCTTTTGCAGCGACGGTACCGAGGTGTGGCAGCCGGTAAAGCCGAAATTCATGGTGCCCGCATAGCTCTGGCAGGTGATGTTGAGCGCCTGGCCATGCGTGACGATCGACGCCGGATAGGTAGCCAGCAGTTCAGCGCCGCGAAAGTACAGCGGCTTGTCCGGTCCCGGCACGTTGGAAATGGTGATGTTGAACATCGGCCGCACGCGCCCGCCGGTGCCGGTTAGCATGGTGACGATGGTCGGCGCCATGAGCAGCATGGTGTACTGGGTCATGGCTTCGCGCGGCAGGCCCTGCACGTGCTCCTTGGCGTGGCGTACCGAGGCCATGATTGCCGCCAGGCGCTCCCTTGGGTCGGCAACGTCGGTAGCGAGGCTGGCGACGATGAAGCTGATGGCATTGCCCGCGCCCTCGTCATCCTTGGGGCGCACCGACACCGGGATGCCGGCGGTGAGTGCCTTGTCAGGCAGCGCGTCGCGTTCCATCAAAAAACGCCGCAACGCGCCGGCGCACAGCGCCAGCACCATGTCGTTCAAGGTGCCGTCAGCCGCTTGGGCCAGGGCGCGCAGGCGCTCCATGGAGAACTGCTGCGTGGCGAAGCGGCGCTTCTCGCGCACCCGCCCGTTCAATACCGACATCGGCGAATCGAAGGGCACGACCATGCCGTCGTTGCCCTGGCCGATACGGCCGAGGATCTTGCCGAATGCCAGTGCCAGTTTGGGCACGCTCTTGGCCTGCTCGCGCAGGGCCTCCACTGCTGCCGTGGCCGCGTCGGCGATGCTCGGCATGGCGTTGCGTCGGCCGCTGACTGTGGGAGCGAGCGCGGCGGAGGACCAGAACGGCGCCATCTTCAGACTCTTGGCACGGTCCGGCGACATGCCGCGTTGCATCAGTTTCATGCCCGACACGCCGTCGATCAGCGAGTGATGCATCTTGATGAAGAGCGCGAAGCGGTCACCCTCCAGGCCCTCGATGATGGTGCATTCCCAGGGCGGACGAGCGAGATCGATCGGCGTCGAATGCAGGCGCCCGACCAGTTCACCCAGTTCGCGCTCGCCGCCCGGCCAGGGTAGCGCGCCGTGGCGCACGTGGTACTCGAGGTCGATGTTGTTGTCCTCGATCCACACCGGCGCCGGGTTCTTGTTGAAGGCGTATTTGAGGCGCCGATTCCACGGCGGTGCGAACTCGCGGTGGTTGCGGAAATCGTGCATCAGGCGACGCAGGAAATCCTTGGGCGCACGGGGCGGCAGGCGAAACTGGATCAGCCCGCCGACATGGTTGGGCGCCGCACGCGACTCGGTCAAGATCCACGATGCATCCAGCGGGCTCAGCCGCACCTGGCTCATGGCGCCTACGCCTTGGTCTTGAGGTTCTTGGCGGTGTAGGCGAATTCCTTCGCGCAGCCGTCCTCGATCTGCCCCTGGGCAAACTTGGCCACCGTCCCGCCGATGATGGGCACGCTGCACTTGGCCACGTGGGTGATGCGGTAGACGCACCCCTTGCCGGCCGGTTCGAGCGAGAACTCGGCCGTCATCTTGAGAGGCTGGCCAACCACGTCCATGCTGAGCTTGCCGGTGTAGCCGTCGCCAGCGGCGGTCCAGACCTCCTCGAACTGCAGGTCGGATTCCGCAGGCAGCACCTTGGCCACCAGCGCCGGCAAATCCCGCTTGGCGCGCCGCGTCATCGAGACCGTCGCGCCCTTGGCGGACTTCTTGACCTTGACCTTGGCGGAAAGCTCGCCCATGGCCAGGCAGCGTGCTTCCATCCACTTGGGGTCGGTCAGGACGCCGAAGACGGTGCTGACCGGTGCGTTGTACTTTTGTTCCATGACATCTCCTCGCGGAATGTGGGCTTGAAGGTGGCGGATTGTCGCGCGCTTTGATGCTACGGCAGCTTGAGGTCGAGCTTTTTGACCAGTTCGGTCTCGCGCGCCAATGCGGTCTTGAAGTAGGCGGCAAATCCTTCCGGGGTATCGGTCGCGTGGATCTCGGAGCTCATGGCTTCGAGAAAGGACCTGAATTCCGGCTCGGTGCCGATGCGCGTGAGCGTCGCGCGCAGCGTCGCGGCAAGTTCTGCCGGCAGTCTTGGCGGTGCGTAAATGCCGCCCCAGCTCACCAGGCTGAAGCCGGGAAAGCCGCCCTCGGCGATCGTCGGCACGTCCGGCAACTGTGCGGAGCGGGTCGCGCCGGACACCCCCAGCCCGCGCAGGCGCCCGCCCTTGAGATGCGGAAGAACCGCCGAGACCAGCCCGGAGACGAAATCCAGGTTCTTTGCCGCGACCGCGTTGGCTGCATCGATCGCTCCCTTGTAGGGAACATATTGGGCGTCCAGCCCCGGGGTGCGCAGGCGCAAGGACTCGAACGTCATCTGTCCCGGAGTACCTATGCCTCCCGAACCCCAGTTGAGCTTGCCGGGCTGCGCCAGGATGGCGCGAGTCAGGTCGGAGAGGGTCTTGTAGGGCGCCTCGGCGTGCACCGCGATGACAAACTGGGAAACCGAAAAGCGCGGCACGAGCGGCGTGAAATCGCGCGACAGGTCGATCTTCGCGCCCATCGCCTGCAGCGTCATGTGTCCGTAGTGCAGGTAGCCGATATTCGAGCCGTCCGCGACGGCGGTGTTCAATGCCTGGGCCCCGATCATGCCGCCGGCACCGGATCTGTTGTCTATGACTACATTGGTGCCCAGGTGGGCGGCTAGCCGGTCGCCCAGGCGCCGGCAAAACGCGTCCACGCCGCCGCCTGGCGGGGCCGGGACGATAAAGCGCACCGTACCGACCGGCCACTTGGCCGTCGGGCTCTGTGCGCCAAGGCGCGATGAGGCGGCCAGCCCCAGGCCGGCCATGGTTGCAAGCGCGCGGCGGCGGGAAGGGGGCTTCCGCATCTCAGGCATTGATGTCTCCACGGTTTGTTGTCGCTCTCGCAGTCGACGCTGCGATGATTGACGCCGAGGGTATCACAGCGCCTTGCCCGATAATCCCGCGACACGCGCCAGGACCCGCCGGCGCTGCGCATGAACTGGAGGCAAGACAATGAACGACGGACGCGCCGTACGCGAAGCATTTCCGGGCCGGGTGGGCTCAACCGCAGCCGACAGCACGCCGCACTGGCCAGCGCGCCCGGCGCCGCCCGCCGGCAGTCCCAACGTACTGGTCATCGCGCTTGACGACACCGGTTTCGCGCACCTCGGCTGCTTCGGCTCCGACATCGACACCCCCAACATCGACGCGATCGCCGCGCGCGGCATCCGCTACACCAACTTCCACACCACGGCGCTGTGCTCGCCGACGCGCGCCTGCCTGCTGACCGGGCGCAACCATCATTCGGTGGGCATGCGCTTCCTGTCCAACGTCGACACCGGCTTTTCCAACTGTCGCGGCCAGATCACCCCGCGCGCGGCGACCACCGCCGAGGTGCTGCGCGCGCACGGCTACGGCACCTGCGCTTTAGGCAAGTGGCATCTGGCGAACATGGAGGACTGCGGGCCTTCCGGACCCTTCGACCAGTGGCCCCTGCAGCGCGGCTTCGACCACTTCTACGGCTACATGGGCGGGGCCACCGACCAGTACGCGCCCGAACTTGTCATCGGCAACCGGCCGGTCGAGCCGCCCAGCCGGCCCGGTTATCACCTCTCCGAGGACCTGGTCGACCAGGCGATGGACTACGTCACTTCGCACACGGTGGGCGGCAACCCCCGGCCCTTTTACATGTACCTGGCTTTCGGCGCGACCCATTCGCCGCACCAGGCACCGCGCGAATTCATCGACAAGTACCGCGGGCGCTACGACCGCGGCTGGGACGAGACGCGCGCCGCATGGTTCGCGCGTCAGCGCGAACTTGGCATCGTGCCCGCGCACACCGAACTCTCGCCACGCAATCCCGACGTCCGGGCCTGGGCTGAACTGTCGGCCGACCAGCGTCGCCTGTACACACGCATGCAGGAGGCCTTTGCCGGCTTTCTCGACCACACCGATAAGCAGGTCGGGCGCCTGATGGATTTCCTGACATCCATCGGCGCGCTCGACAATACGCTGGTGATTTTCATTTCCGACAACGGCGCCAGCCAGGAAGGCGGCGCGCACGGCATGTTGAACGAGCTGGCCTACTTCAACCGCGAGGCCGAGAGCGTGGCCGACATGATCGGCCGGATCGACGAGATCGGCGGCCCGCGGCTCTACAACAACTATCCACGCGGCTGGGCGCAGGTGGGCAACACCCCGTTGCGCTTCTACAAGCAGAACACCCACGAGGGCGGCATCCGCGATCCGATGCTCGTGTCGTGGCCCGCGCGCATCGCCGCGCGCGGCGCGCTGCGCGACCAGTACCACCACGTGATCGACATCCACCCGACCATCCTCGAATGCATCGGCATCACCGCCCCCGAGACCTATCGCGGCGTGGCGCAACTGCCGATCGAAGGCGTCAGCTTCGCCTACAGCTTTACCGACGGCAGCGCCGCCACCCGCCACCGCACCCAGTACTACGAGATGCTCGGCCACCGCGCCATCTGGAAGGACGGCTGGAAGGCGGTCACGCGCCACAAGCAGGGCGAGAGCTTCGATGCCGACCGCTGGATGCTCTACGACACGACCGTGGACTTCGCCGAATGCCACGACCTGGCAGACGCGCAGCCGGACAAGCTCAAGGAGATGGTCGAGGCGTGGTGGCTCGAGGCCGGCCGCTACAACGTGCTGCCGCTGGACGATCGCAGCATGGAACTCTTCGCAATGCGCCGGCCGGATGCGCGTGGGCCGCAGCAGGCGCAACGCTTTCGGCCCGGCACGCCGCACATCGATCGATTCGCCGTGCCCGACATCCGCAATCGCTCCTTCACCATCCGCGCCAGATTCACGCGCGCGACGGCCAAAGTAGAGGGCGTGCTGGTCGCCTGCGGGAGCGCCACCGGCGGCTACAGCCTTTTCGTCAAGGACAACCGCCTGGGCTTTGTCTACAACCGTATCGGCAAACCCACGCTGATTCAAAGCACCGATGTCCTGCCGACCGGCCAGTGCGAAGTGACGCTGCGCTACACCAAGGCGGCCGATCACGAAGGCACCGCGACGCTCCTGATCGACGGCCGCGAGGTCGGCGCCGTGGCCCTGCGCCTGGCGCCCTGGCGCCAGACCATGTACGGCATGGACATCGGCGCCGACCATGGCTCGACGGTCACAGACGCGTACGCCGGCCCCTTCGCCTTCACGGGCCGGCTGGAGTATGTCGACTACGAGTTGGGCAACGACCGCGACGACCTCAAGCGCGCCGCAGCCATCGAGGCGCGCAACGCGCTGGCAGACCAGTAGTCGCGCCTGGCCTAGGGCGATCCGCAGCGATGCCGGTTACCTGGGTCAGGCCGCGACCCAGGGCGCCGTGCGCGCGTACTCCGCTTCGAAAGCCTCGATCTCGGCCAGCATGCCTCGCGTGAGCCCGATCTCGTCGACGCCGGCCAGCATCATTTCGCGAAAGAAGGCATCGATCGAGAATGCATGCGCGCTGCCATCGGGCTCGCGCACCTGCAAGGCTTCCAGGTCGACAGTCAGTTCGATGCCGGGTTGCGCGGCGATCTCCTCGCGCAGGCGCACGCAGACTTCTGCCGGCAGGCGCGCGGGGACCACGCCGTTTTTCAGGCAGTTGTTGAAGAAGATGTCCGAGAACGACGGTGCGATCACTGCGCGGATGCCGTGGTCGGCCAACGCGTACACCGCGCCTTCGCGCGAGGATCCGCAGGCGAAATTGCTGTTGCCCACCAGAATCTGCGCGCGCCGGAAGGGCTCGCGATTGAGGACGAAATCGGGCAGCTCGCTGCCGTCGTCGGCAAAGCGCAGGTCATGGAACAGGAAGCGCCCGTAGCCTGCCGAGCGCGGAAACTTGAGAAAGCGCGCCGGGATGATCTGGTCGGTATCCACATTGATCGGCTCATAGGCGAGCGCGATGGCCGTGAGGGTCGTGAAGCGGGTGGTCATGGCGGCGCTTTCGGGTCAGTGTGTGCCGAAGCGGCGGATGTCGGTAAGGCGGCCGGTCACCGCTGCTGCGGCAGCCATGGCCGGGCTCATCAGATGGGTGCGAACGCCCTTGCCCTGGCGGCCCTCGAAGTTGCGATTGGAGGTCGACGCGATGCGTTGCCCGGCCTGACCCAGGTCGCCGTTCATGCCCACGCACATCGAGCAACCGGCGTGGCGCCATTCGAACCCGGCCTCTGTGAAGACGCGATCCAGTCCCTCGGCCTCGGCCTGGCGCTTGACCAGGCCCGAGCCGGGCACCACCAGGGTAGGCACGAGCGCCTTGCGGCCGCGCGCGATCGCCGCGGCAGCGCGCAGGTCCTCGATGCGGCTGTTGGTGCACGAGCCGATGAAGACGCGATCAACCGCGATTTCGGTCAGCGGCGTGCCCGGCACGAGGCCGATGTAGGCAAGCGCCTTTTCGATCGCCGCGCGCTGTTGCGCGTCGGCGGCAGTCGCAGGATCGGGCACGCGCGCGTCGATCGGCAGGGCCTGCTCCGGACTGGTGCCCCAGGTGACCATGGGGGCGATCGTTGCCGCATCGAGGCGCACTTCGCGATCGAAGCGGGCGTCGGGCGCGCTCGGCAGTGTGCGCCAGTGCGCGAGCGCCCGGTCCCAGTCGGCGCCTTGCGGCGCATGCGGCCGCCCGGCGAGGTAGGCATAGGTGCTGTCGTCGGGCGCGATCATGCCGGTGCGCGAACCGCACTCAATCGACATGTTGCACACCGTCAGGCGCTCTTCGATGGTCATGGCGCGGAACACTTCGCCGGCGTATTCGATGGCGTGGCCGACCGCGCCGCCGGTGCCGATCGCGGCGATGATGGCCAGGATCACGTCCTTGGCCGCGACCCCCGGGGCGCGCACGCCGTCGATTGTGATGCGCAGCGTCTTTGGGCGCGTCTGCCACACCGTCTGGGTGGCCAATACGTGCTCGTTCTCCGACTGGCCGATGCCGAACGCGAACGCTCCCAGCGCGCCGTGCGAGGCGGTGTGGCTGTCGCCACATACCAGCACGATGCCCGGCAGGGTGATTCCTTGCTCAGGCCCGACCACGTGGACGATGCCCTGGCGCACATCGTCCAGAGGGAACGAGACCACGCCGTTGTCGCGCATGTTGCTGTCGTAGGTCACGATCATGCGCCCGATCTCGGGTGTGGCGGCATCCGTGCTCTTGCGGCTGATGGTCGGCACGTAGTGGTCCGGCGTGGCGAAGGTCTGGCGCGGCCGCCGCACCGCAAGGCCGCGCGCGCGCAGGTTGGCAAAGGCGTGAAACGAACCGTCGTGGGCGATGTGCCGATCGACATAGAGCAGGCACTGCTCGCCGCGGCGCGCGACGACGTGGCGGTCCCAGATTTTGTCGAAGAGGGTCTGCGCGACCGGCATGCCGAAAGTTCCCGAGGGTGGACGAAGGGGTTCAGGTTGCCAGATGCTTGGCGACCCTACAAGGGGCGCACGGTCCTGGCGTGATCGTTCTGCTACAGAGGTGATTCATTGCTGCGTCATCGCAAGCGCCGCCGCGCGCGCTCCGGCGATGCGGCCCTGCGTGACCGCGGACAACAGCCCGCCGCCCGAAAAATAGCCCCAGCGCGACGGCCCGGACATGCCGCGCGCGGCGCCGCCGCCGGCAAAGAGGTTGGGAAAAGCCGCACCGTCGTGGCGCAGTACGCGGGTGCTGGGGTCGATCACAAGCCCACCCTGCGTGTGGAACAGCGCCCCGGTGACCTTGACCGCGCAAAAGGGCGCGCGCAAGGGCTCCTTGCCGCTAAAGTCGCGACCAAAGCGGTCTTGGCCGTGTCCCGCGCACAGTTTGCCTACTTCCGCCACCGTCGCCTCGAGCGCAGGCGCCGGGACCCCGATCATCTGCGCCAGCGCACTAACGGAGTAAGCCTTGCGAATGCCGCCCAGCGCGGCCACCTGGACATAGTCGGTAAAGTCCCGAATCGGCGCCTCGCGCACTTCGTCGTAGATGTTCCAGGCGAAGCGCCCGGGCTGCGCGATGGTGTCGACCGCCTGCTCGGAGTAGCCGCGCACCTCGTTGGAAAAGCGCTTGCCCTCGGCATTGACCTGGAAGCCGCCCTGCATCATGAGGCCCCAGTTGATCGGGTTGCCGTAGGGCGTGGCCACCGCGCCGTGGCCCTGGTAGCTCCCCAGGTCGGCCAGCGCGGCGCCGAGTTCGCGCCCCCAGGCGATCGCGTCACCCTGATTGCCGGTGTGGCCCCAGAATTCCGCCTCGGCGATCTCCGGGATGTACTCGCGCACCAGCGCCTTGTTGCCGCCGAATCCACAGCAGGCCAGCACCAAAGCCTTGCAGCCGACCGTCTCCAACTTTCCATCGGGTCGGGCGTAGCGGACCGCGTGGATGCGGCCATCGTCGGAGGCGTACAGGTCGCAGGCCAGCGCCCCGGTGATCAGGTCGATCTGCCTGCGATCGGCTGCGACCAGAAGTGCGTCCTGCAGTTCGGTGCCGGTGCGGTTGGGCGTGCCGTGCATGCGCAGCACCGAATGGCCGGGGTAGAGAAAACCTTCGACGAGCTTGAAGGCGACACCGTGCTCATCGGCCAGCCAGTCGATGGTCGGGCCGGAAGCCTTAGCCACCATACGCACGATCGCCGCGTCGGTCTGGTGGCGGGCCTTGGACAGGATGTCGTTTGCCAGGAGTT
>JBJXGS010000209.1:0-7185 GCA_046160545.1 Burkholderiales bacterium | reverse complement strand
GCCTTCGAAGTCAACGCACTCGACTACCTCATGAAGCCGGTGCGGGCGGAACGCCTTGCCGCCGCGCTGGCCAAGGCTGCCGCGGTGCGCACGCCGCCGTCGCCCGAAGCACTCGCGCGCAGCAGTCCCGAGGCGCGCCGCCACTTGTCGATCGCCGAGCGTGGCCGCCTGACCCTGGTGCCGGTGGCCGACATCATCTACCTGCGCGCCGAACTCAAGTACATCACTGTGCGCACCGAGGCGCGCGAGTACCTTCTTGAGGAGTCGCTCACCCGGCTCGAAGAAGAGTTTGCCGACCGCTTTGTGCGCGTGCATCGCAGTGCGCTGATCGCGCGCGACCGTATCTCCGGTTTCGAACGCGTGCCGGCAGGCAAGGATGCCGAAGGCGAGGGTGGTGCGCAGTGGCAGGTGGTGTTGCGCGGCGTGCCCGAGCGCGTGCCGGTGAGCCGGCGCCTGTGGGCCGGTGTCAAGGGGCTGGTGCGGGAGCGCTGAGGGCGCTGATAGAATCGCGCGCCGTCCGCACCCGCTGCCAGGTGAAGAGTGCCTGCATCACGACTGCTTGAGCTGTACCGCCTGATGGCGCGCATTCGCGCCTTCGAGGACGCTGCCGAAATCGCCAGCCAGGGTGGGGTTGCCGCCTGGGGATTGGCCGCCTCTGCCAAGCCGGCGCTGGTGCGCGGGCCCTTGCATCTTTCCACCGGACAGGAGGCGGTCGCCGCGGGGGTGTGCAGCAATCTGGTGCGCGAGGACCTGCTTACCTCCACACATCGTGGTCATGGGCACACGCTGGCCAAGGGAGCTGACACCACGCGCATGATGTGCGAGCTCTTTGGCCGCGCGACCGGCTACAACAAGGGCAAGGGCGGGTCGATGCACATTGCCGATTTTTCGGTCGGAATGCTGGGTGCGAACGGCGTGGTCGCGGCGGGAATGCCCATCGCCACCGGCGCGGCGCACGCCATGAAGCTCAAGCGCCGCCCGAACATCGTCGCCTGCTTTTTCGGCGACGGCGCGGCCAATCGCGGGCCTTTCCTGGAGAGCCTCAACTGGGCCGGTGTCTACCAGCTGCCGGTCCTCTTCGTCTGCGAGGACAACCGCATCTCGGCGACCACGCCGACCGGTCCGATGACCTCCGGGGAAGGGGTCTCGGCACGCGCGCAAGCGCTCGGTATCGTTGCCGCGCGGGTCGACGGCAACGACGTGGAGGCCGTCGATCTGGCAGCCGCGAAGATGATCGGCGAAGTCCGTGCCGGCGGCGGGCCGCGACTCCTGCATGCGGTGACTTATCGCTTCAAGGGACATGTGTCGGTGGACCCCGGGACCTACCGCGATGCGCACGAGGTCGAGGCGGCGAAGAAGAATGACCCGCTCCTGATTGCGCGGGCGCGCCTGGCTGCGCTGGGTGCGTCGGCGGATGCGGTTGACGCAATCGACCGCGCCGCGCGGGACGAGATCGCCACCGCGCTCGCGGTCGCCGAAGCCGCCCCGTGGCCGCCGGTGGACTACGCCTATGACGACATCGCCGATACCGGCGCAGGACAGTGGACATGAGGGCATCCGGTTACCAGTGCATGACATCGCCCCGGCGCAGCACCGGGATGACCCTGCCCAACTGCAGGGGGGGCGTGCGATGGGGGTAATGACTTACGCCGAGGCCGCCTGCCTCGCACTCACCGAGGCCATGCGGGCCGATGCGAACGTGGTGGCGCTGGGCGAGGACCTCGGTCGCGGCGGAATCTTCGGCCAGTATCGTGGCCTGCAGCAGGACTTTGGCCCCGAGCGCATCATCGATACGCCGATCTCGGAAGCCAACATCATGGGCGCCGCCGTCGGCATGGCGTTGGCGGGACTTACGCCCGTGGTCGATATGCGCGTCATCGATTTCGCGCTGTGCGGAATGGACGAGATCATCAACCAGGCAGCCAAGAATCGCTACATGTTCGGCGGCCAGGGTAGGGTGGGCCTGGTCGCGCGCATGCCCATCGGCATCTGGTCTGCTTCGGCTGCGCAGCATTCGCAGTCCCTCGAGGCATGGTTTGCGCACGTGCCCGGCCTCACGGTGGTCACTCCGGCGCTGCCGCAGGACAACTATGGCCTCCTCAAGAGTGCGCTGGCCTCGGGTGACCCGGTGATCTACATGGAGCACAAGGAGTTGTGGGGTGCCACTGGCAGCGTGGACCCCGCCATTGCCGTGCCTCTGGGCAGCGCAGCAACCTTGACTCGTGGCGACGATCTGACCATCGTCACCTGGTCGCGCGGGGTCGCTTTGGCCGTCGAAGCGGCGAGCGCCCTGGCAGCGGTGGGCATCAAGGCCGAGGTCATCGATCTGCGCACGCTATGGCCGTGGGACCGCGATGCCGTATTCGCCTCCGCAGCGCGGACTCGACACCTGCTGGTCGTGCACGAGGCAGTGCAGGTGGCCGGCTTTGGCGCCGAGGTTGCGGCCAGCGCCGCCGAGGCGGTGGGTTGCAAGGTCCGGCGTCTGGGCGCGCCGCGCATTCCGGTGGGCTATGCCCAGGTGCTCGAAAATGAGTCCCGCCTGTCTGCGGCCAAGATCGAGGCGGCTGCACGCGCCCTGCTGGCGCGCTGAGGCTCAATGCACATGGCCGACGCACGCAAGAAGGCGATTGTCACCGGGGCTGCCAGCGGCATCGGCGCTGCCACCATGGTCGAGCTGGCGCGACGCGGTTTCGATGTCGCCTGCCTGGACATCAATGCCGCAGGCGGACGCGCGAGTGTCGAAGCTGCCGCCAGGGAGGGCGGCCGGCACGCCTTTGTCGAAGTTGAAGTGGCCGACGAACCTGGCCTCGTGCGCGCGTTCGGCGACGCGGTGGGGCAACTGGGCGGACTGGATGCGCTGGTCACCGCCGCCGGAGTTGGCGACATGGTGCCCTTCATGGAGCTGGATGCCGCCACCTTTCGCCGCGTCCATGATGTCAACGTCGTCGGCACCTTCTTGTGCATGCGCGAGGCGGCTAAGGTCATGCCGCGCGGCGGACGCATCTGCACGGTGGCGTCGGTTGCCGGCCTGCGCGGCGGCGGACTGTCGGGGACCGCTGCATACGCGGCCAGCAAGGGAGGCGTACTGGCGCTGACCAAGAACGCCGCGCGCGCGCTGGCCGAGCGCGGGATCAGCGTCAATACCATCGCGCCCGGCGCCACGATGACGCCGATGATCGCCGAGCCGTGGAAGAACCCTGCACACCGCGCACGGGTGGAGGCGATGGCGGTGCAGAATCGCACCGGCGAACCCCGCGAGATTGCGCAGGCCATCGCGTTCCTGCTCTCTGCGGAGGCCTCGTTCATCACCGGCTCGACCCTGGTGGCCGATGGCGGCCTGGTGATGTATTGAGCATGGCCGTGCCGGCGAAGGAGGATGAAGAGGCTGAGGCGCAAGAGCCGCTCAAGGCCGAGGACTGGGCCGCGGCCGCGATGATGGCAGCGTTGTGCCTCATCACCTTCGCCAACGTGCTGGTGCGCTATTTCACAGACGAATCCTTCGCCTGGACCGAGGAGATCTCGATCTTCCTCATGATGACCATGGCCTTGGCGGCAGGCGCGGCGGCGTACGCCCGCGATCGGCACATCCGCATCGAGTCATTCTTTGCCGGCGGCAGCGCCAGGCGCCAACGCTTCCTGGCCATCCTGTCGGCTGCCTGCGTGCTGATCTTTTTCCTGGGACTTGCCGTGCTGGGGGCACGCATGACCTGGGACGACTATCGCTTCGCCGAGACCACCTCGGGCATGAGCTGGCCCAAGTGGCCGTTCACGATTTGGCTGCCGCTCCTGTCGCTGCTGGTGGTTGCGAGAGCTGCGGGCCTCCTCAAGCGCGTGTGGAGCGCACCCGCCTGACCCATGATTGCCTGGCTGCTATTCATCGTGTTCACGCTTCTCATGCTGGCCGGCGTGCCGATCGGCGTGGCGCTGGGCTTTGGCGGCGTGCTGGCGATCTTTTTGTCCAACCTCGATACTCAGTGGTTCGGACTGATCGCCGCGCCGCAGAATTTCTATGCGGGCCTGGCCAAGTACCCGCTTCTGGCGTTGCCGATGTTCGTGCTGGTCGGCAGCATCTTCGATCGTTCCGGGGTCGCGCAGCGTCTGGTCAACTTCGCGGTGGCACTGGTCGGGCGTGGCCCCGGCATGCTGCCGCTGGTCGCCATCGGCGTGGCCATGTTCCTGGGCGGCATTTCCGGGTCCGGCCCGGCCAACGCCGCCGCGGTGGGGGCGGTCATGTTGGGCGCCATGGCGCGCGCGGGATACCCACCGGCCTATTCGGCCAGCGTCATCGGCGCGGCGGCTGCCACCGACATTCTTATTCCACCTTCGATCGCCTTCATCGTCTACAGCGTCATGGTACCGGGTGCCTCCGTGCCGGCTCTGTTCGCGGCGGGCATGATTCCCGGCGTCCTGGCCGGGCTTGCATTGATCCTGCCGGCGGTGTGGCTGGCGCGTCGCCATGGGCTGGGCATGCGCGAGATCGACATGCCGCGACCGCCGCTGTGGCGCAGCCTCAAGGAGGCCACCTGGGGCCTGTTCGCGCCGGTCCTGATCCTGGGCGGCATGCGGGCCGGCTGGTTCACCCCTACCGAAGCAGCGGTGGTCGCGGTGGCCTACGGTTTGTTCGTCGGCATGCTGGTCTATCGCACCATTCGCCTGCGCGACCTGCCGCGCATCTTCGCCGAGGCCGCCGAGCTTTCCGCGGTGATCCTCCTGATCGTCGCCCTGGCCGGCATCTTCGCCTACGCCGTCAACACGCTGTCGATTGCCGATCCGATCACGCGCGCGATCACCCAGTCGGGCCTGGGGGAATGGGGTGTGTTGGCACTGTTGATCGTATTTCTACTCGTCGTCGGCATGTTCCTGGATGGTGTGTCGATCTTCCTCATCTTCATCCCGCTCCTGATCCCGATTGCAAATGCCTACCGCTGGGACCTGGTCTGGTTCGGTGTCATCCTCACGCTCATGGTGGCGGTGGGCCAGTTCACTCCGCCGATGGCGGTCAATCTGATGGTCAGTTGTCGCATCGCCGGTGTGCGCATCGAGGAGACCATACGCTGGGTTCTGCCGCTGGTGGCCTGCTTCATACTTGCCCTGTTGCTGGTGGTAATCTTTCCGCAGCTTGCGCTCTGGCTGCCGCGTGTGCTGGGCTATTGAGTCACGGCCGACCGCCAGAGGCGCGTAGGTCACTTTTCTACCTGAGGAGTACTTCATGAAACGCAGAAACTTCGTCACCGGCATCGCCGCCGGTGGTGCCACCCTGTCATTTCCGGCCATCGTCACCGGCCAGTCCAACTACCGCGCCGAGTACAAGCTCTCGACGGTGGTCGGCACCGCCTTTCCCTGGGGCAAAGGGGCCGAGCACTGGATCAATCTCGTGCGCGAAAAGACCGGTGGGCGCATCAACATGAAGCTTTACCCCGGCGTCTCGCTGGTGCAGGGGGACCAGACGCGGGAGTTCTCGGCGGTGCGCCAGGGCATCATCGACATGGCGATTGGCTCGACGATCAACTGGTCGCCGCAGATCAAGGAGCTGAATCTTTTTTCGCTGCCATTCCTGATGCCGGATTTTGCCGCCGTCGATGCGTTGACCCAGGGTCCGGTCGGCAAGCGCATGTTCGAACTCATGGAGAAGGGCGGCGTGGTCCCGCTGGCCTGGGGCGAGAACGGTTTTCGCGAATTGACCAACTCCAAGCGCGAAATCCGCACGCCGGCCGACATGAAGGGTCTCAAGGTGCGTATTGCGGGCTCGGCGCTGTTTTCCGAGACTTTTACCGACCTGGGCGCCAACCCGACGCAAATGAGCTGGGCCGACGCCCAGCCGGCTTTCGCCTCCGGTGCGGTCGATGGCCAGGAGAATCCGATGACGGTATTCACCGCGGCCAAGCTGCATACGCTGGGCCACAAGTTCTGCACCGTGTGGGGCTACGTCTGCGATCCACTGGCTTTCGTTGTCAACCGCGAGGTATGGAACTCGTGGAGCGCGGCCGACCGCGATGTCGTCCGTGCCGCTGCCCTTGAGGCAGGCAAGTTCGAGATCGACCTGGCGCGCAAGGGATTGACCAAGTCTGATGACAGCGTCTACAAGCAGGTCGAGGGCTTTGGTGTCAAGGTGACCCGTCCGGATGCCAAGGAGCGCGACCAGTTCGTCATCGCAACGCGGCGCGTCTACGCGCGCTGGAAGGCGCAGACCGGCAAGGAGTTGGTCGACCTGGCCGAGCAGTCGATCGCCAAGCGCAAGGTCTAGTTCGTCGAGTGAGGCACGGGCCGCGTGTGCGAAAGCCGCGCGACCCGGCCTTGAGTGTTTCCGCCTCGCGATCGACCTTGCCGGTCATGCGACCGATTCTGTGCGCAGCATCCGTCACCGAACTGGGCCAAGCCGTGCGCGGGGCGGTCGTGGTGGCGGGCTCGCACGGTGGTCGCATCGCCTGCTATCTCGGCGCCGCCGCCGGGGCGCATGCGCTGATCCTCAATGATGCCGGGGTCGGTCTGGACCGAGCGGGAATCGCGGGTCTGGCCTGGCTTGACGTGACCGGCATGGCGGTGGCGACCGTGTCGCATGGCAGTGCGGTTCTCGGCAACGGTGAGGACACGCTTGCCAACGGCGTGATCTCGCATGCCAATGGCGCAGCCGCTGTCGCCGGCGTCATCGCCGGGATGCCCGCCGCCGAGGCTGCGGCGCTGCTGGCGCATGCCCCGGCGGCACATTCGCCGCCGCCGGACTATGCCGAAGGTCGTGCGCAGGTTGCGACCAGCCATGGGGTGGACGTCTGGGTGCTCGACTCTGTCGGCAAACTCCTTGCCGAAGACGAGGGCCGAGCCCTCATCATCGGCTCGCACGGTGCCCTGCACGGGGGGCGCGCCGACAGCGCACTCAACATTGCCGGACGGCCATTGGCGGCCCGCCTCGCCGTCTTCAGCGACGCAGGGGGCCGCGCGACATCGCGCCTGCCGGAGCTTTCGTATCGCGGTGTGCCTGCTGCGACTGTCAGCGCGTCCAGCGCGCGCATCGGCGACGGACATTCCCTGTGGGAAAGCGGTTGCGTGTCGAACCAGAACGCGGTGGCGCGATCCTGCGGCGGGACGCCGGGAGTCCAAGTTGCCGCTTGGGTGGAGACGATCCTTTCCAGAGTGCAGGCCGGGTCGGACCGCTAGCGCCACCTGCGCGGTAGACGATGCGCAGCGCGA